>JBKJYC010000298.1:0-2685 GCA_046715885.1 Usitatibacter sp. | reverse complement strand
GCGATGCTGGCCATGGGCGGGGCGGGCGCGTGGCTGCGTGGGCGGCCCGCGAGTGCGACGCGTTTGCGGCTGCAAGGCGTGCGCGCGGCAGGCGCCTTTATCGTGGTGCTCGGCATGATCACGCTCGCGCGAGGCGTATTGCCGATGTCATTGCACCTGCATACGGCGTGAGCGCGGCTGCCTGCGACCATTGCCACCTCCCAGTCGGCGCGATGGCGCACGAGCGCGAAGTCACTGGCGACGCGCGGAGGTTCTGCTGCTACGGCTGCTGCCTCGCGTACCAGGTGGGCCGGGGCGAGCGCGACGAGCCCGAGGCGGCGTGGCTGCTGATTCGCATCGGCGTGGGCTGCTTCCTCGCGATGTTCATCATGCTGTTCAGCCTGCTGCTTTACTCCGGCACGTTCGGCGCGTCCGATGGCGGCCTCGTGCGCATCGTGCATTTCATCCTGTGGGCGCTCGCCACGCCGCTGCTGGCGGTGCTGGGCGGCCCGTTCATTCGCGGCGCGTGGCGACAGGCGCGCCATGGGCGGCTCGGCGCCGACACCCTGATCAGCATCGGCGCGATCGCGGCCTACGGCTACTCCGCGTTCGAGGTGACGCGCGCCGGCGGCGGGGTGTACTTCGACACCATGACCATGGTCCTCGTCCTTTTCACCCTCGGGCGGTACCTGGAGGCGCAGGGGCGCGTGCAGGCGATGCGCAGCCTCGCGCCGATGTTTGCGGCGGAACGCGCAACGGTCAACGTCTTCGCGGAGGGTGTCGTCGCCTCCCGGCCGATCCAGGATGTGCGGGCTGGAACGATCGTGCACATCCTGCCGGGCGAACGCATCGCCGTGGACGGCATCGTCAGCGATGGCAACTCCGAGTGCGACGAGGCGGTTATCACGGGCCAGGCAGAGACGCAATTCAAGCTGCCCGGCTCGCGGGTGCACGCGGGAAGCATCAATGGCCACGGGGTCCTGTACGTGATGGCCACCGCCGCCGGGACCGATACGCGCTGGATCCGCATCAGCCGCTTGGTGCGCTCGGCGCTCGCGGAAAAGTCGCGGCTCGGCAACATCATCGACCGCGCAGCGGCGCTGTTCGTGCCGTTCGTGCTGCTGTTGTCCGCGGCGACGGTGTGGTTCTGGAGCGCGCGCGTACCGTTCGAGGCGGCGCTGCTTGGCGGCCTCGCGGTGCTCGTAGTGGCTTGCCCATGCTCGCTCGGCCTGGCCGCGCCGCTTGCCACAGCGCTCGGCATCGGGCAGGCCGCGCGCCGCGGCATCCTGGTGCGCGGCGGCGACGTGTTCGAGCGCCTCGCGCGGGTGCGGACGATGGCCTTCGACAAGACCGGGACGCTCACGCAGGGCCGGCCGCAACCGGTGTCGTTGGCGACCGATGGCGCGAGCGAGAGCGAAGTCTTGCGGCGTGCGGCGGCGCTGGCCGCGGGGTCCGAGCATGCGATCGCGCGCGCAGTTGCGGGCATTGCGGGTTCGAAGGGGCTCGCCGTGCCGCCCGCGCTCGATGTGCGCGTGCGCCCCGGTGCGGGCGTGGACGGCGTGGTCGAGGGGATGCGGTGCGCCATGGGCTCGGGGACTTTCATGGCGCGGCTCGGATGGTCCGTTCCGGCGGCGCTGTTGTCGTCGGCGAGTGGCGTCGAATGCACGCGCGTATATGTGGGTTGGGCCGGGTGCGCCCACGGGCTGTTGGCACTCGCGGATGCGCCGCTTCCTGAAGCGCGCGCCGTGATCGCGTCATTGAAAGAGCGCAATTTGGGGACGCTTCTGTTGAGCGGCGATGCGCCGGGGGCGGTCGCGGCGGTGGCAGCAGCGCTCAGCATCCCGGCGTGGCTCGCCGAGCTTACTCCCGAGGACAAGGTCGAGGTGTTGCGCAGCGGGGCGGCCGGACGCGGACCCTTCGCCATGGTCGGCGACGGATTGAACGACGGTCCGGTGCTGGCGGCGGCTTCGGTCGGCATCGCCGTGGGCTCGGCAACCGACCTGGCGAGGGAAAGCGCCGATGTCACGCTGCCGCCGGGCGGCCTCGCGAGCCTGCCGTGGCTGGTGCAACTCGGGAAGGACGTGCGCAAGTCCATTCTCGCCAATCTCGCGTGGGCGCTCGCGTACAACGCGGTGGCCTTGTCGCTCGCCGTGGCAGGACTGCTCCAACCGGCCATCGCGGCGGCGCTGATGTTCGGCTCGAGCGTGGTGGTGGTGGTCCGATCACTGCGCGCCGGCCACGAGTCGGCCGCGACCGAGATGGTCGATGCCGAGCGGGAAGCGCGGCACGCCTACTCGGCCTGAGCGATGCGGTGGCGATCCACATTGGGGTTGGCGGTGGCGCTCTTCGCCGCGGCGACGGTGCCGCCCGCGTACGCCTACCACGGCAGGACGCAGGGAGTGAACCGCGAGTCCGCAGGATGGCCCGTGACGTCGTTTGCCTTGGTCGACCATGGGGGCCAGCCGCTCACCGAGCGTTACCTCGCCGGGCGCTGGACCTTCGTGCTGTTCGGCGACACTCGCTGCGGCGCGCGCTGCGACGCGCCGCTCGCGGCGCTGGCGGCGATGAGCCGGCGCATCGCGAGCGCCGATGCGATCCGCACGACGCAAGTGTTGTTCGTGTCGCTCGATCCCGAGAGCGACACGCCCGAGCTGCTGCGCCGACACGTGGCATCGTTCGACGCGCGCTTCATCGGCGCCACCGGGC
>JBKJYC010000297.1:0-2927 GCA_046715885.1 Usitatibacter sp. | reverse complement strand
CACGAAGAGCGTGGTGGGCATGAGCAGCGGCAGCACGATCCGCCGGAGGTAGTAGGAGCGCGGGGCGCCCTCGATGGCCGCGGCCTCGGCGAGCGACGGCGGGATCTGCTGCAGCGCGGCCAGGTAGAAGATCATGAAGAAGCCGGCTTCCTTCCAGATCGCCACCACCATCACGCAGGCGAGCGCGGTGGACTCGTTGCCGAGCCAGTTGCGCTCCGCGACGCCGAAGAGCCGGGTGAACTGCTCCAGCAGGCCGTACTGCGGCGTGAAGAAGAAAAGCCAGATGTTGGCCACGGCGATCATCGGCAACACCGTGGGCGTGAAGAACGCCATGCGCAGCCAGGTGCGCCCGCGCATCGCGCCGTTGACCCAGATGGCCATCACGAGCGCGAGGATGATCGAGGCGGGAATGGTACCGAGCGCGAACCAGAGGTTGTTCCAGAGCGAGCGCCAGAACACCTCGTCGGCCACCATCACCTGGTAGTTCTCCAGGCCCACGAAGGAAGCGCCGCGGGCGCCCCTGGGCGTGGAAAAGAAGCTGTCCCGGATCGTGCCGACGATCGGCCAATGGGTGAAGAGCGCCAGCAGCGCCGCGGCGGGAAGCAGGAGCAGCCAGGCGTGGATGGCGTTGCGACTCACGCGCGCTCCAGCAGCGCGGGCATGACGAGCCGCACCCTCACGCCGCGGGGCTTCCGCTCACTTCCTGTAACCGCGCAGGATCCGTGACGCCTCGGCCTGCGCGTCCTTCATCGCCTGCTCGGGCGTCTTGGCGCCGGTGAGGGCCGCCTGGATGCCATCGTTCAGCGCCTTGGTGACGCGCTGGTTGTCGTGCGTGGAGAGCTCGGCGACCGAGTATTGCAGCTGGTCGCGCGCGACCGAGGCCACCGGGAAGCCCTTCACGTACTCCTTCATCTTCGGCGTCTCCCACGCGTCGGCGCGCACGGCGACGTAGCCCGTGTCCATGCCCCACTGCGCGGCGCGTTCCGGCTGCGTCATGAACTTGGCGAGCTTCACCGCCGCCGCCTGCTGGTCCTTCGGCGCCTTCTTGAACACGTAGAAGTTGCCGCCGCCGGTGGGCGAGCCGCGGCGCTTGGACGCCGGCAGCATCGCCACGCCGAAGTCGAACTTGGCGTTGTTCCTCACGTTGGTGAGGTTGCCCGTGGTGGTCCACATCATCGCGATCTTCTTCTCGAAGAAATCCTTGGGCGTCGTCCCCCACCCGATGACACCGGTGGGCATCACCTTGTGCTTGCGCCCCAGGTCCACCCAGTAGGAGAGCGCCTCCACGACCTCCGGCTTGTCGAAGTAGGTCTCGGTGCCGGCGGCGTTCATGAGCTCCACGCCGTTGGGCGTCGTGAGCCCCTGGAACAGCCAGTACGGAAAGCCCGACGAGGGGATCTGCACTCCCCATTGCGTCACGTTGCCCGAGGCATCCTTTTTGGTGAGCTTCTGCGCGTACTCGAGCATCTCCTTCCAGTTGGACGGCGGCTTGTTGGGATCGAGCCCGGCTTCCTTGAAGAGCTCCTTGTTCCAGTACAGCACGATGGTCGAGCGCTGGAACGGGATGCCCCAGGTCTTGCCGCCGGTCTGGCTGTTGGCCATGAACGCGGGATAGAACGACTTGCGCCACGCGGGATCGTCGGCGCCACCGATGTCCTCGAACGGCACGATCGCATCCTCGTCGATCAGCGTGTACATGTCGGTCGAGAGCAGGATCGCCGTAGTGGGCGGTGTGCCGCTCTTGTGCGCGGTGATCGCCTTCACCAGCGTCTCCTGGTAGGTGCCCGCGTACACCGGCTTCACCTTGATTCCGGGGTTCTCCTTCTCGAAGTCGTCGGCCATCTGGTCGATGGTCTTGGTGATGGGGCCGCCCACGGCCACCGGATAGTAGAAGGTGATCTCGGTTTGCGCCGCGGCGCCGAGCGCGGCCATGGCGATGCCGGCCGCGAGAGCGCGGGCGATGCTTCCAATCGTGGTTCTCATTGTCTCGTTCCTCCGTTGTGGTCGAAGCGGTGCTCGTGTTGCGGATCCCAGGCGATGCGAACCGTGTCCCCGGCGCGGACCGCCGCGCGACCCGGCACGCGAACCAGGACCGGTTGCGCGTGCACCAGCGCGGCGACGAGGGAATCGGCGCCGAGATATTCGATGGTTTCGACGACGGCCTCCACTCCACCTTCTCGCGCCGCGTGCCTCGTGCCTCGCGCCTCGAGCCGCATGTCCTCGGGCCGCACGCCGAGCAGGCCGGAGGCGGCGTCCAGCTTCATGAGGTTCATGGGCGGGGCGCCGATGAAGGAAGCGGTGAAGGCGGTGACCGGGCGCGCGTAGAGCTCCTCGGGCGTGCCGTTCTGCTCGATCCGGCCGTTGCGGATCAGCACGATGCGGTCCGCCATGGTCATCGCCTCGGTCTGGTCGTGCGTCACGTACACCATGGTGATGCCCAGGCGGCGCTGCAGCGAGCGGATCTCGCGGCGCATCTCGCCCCGCAGCTGCGCATCCAGGTTCGAGAGCGGCTCGTCCATGAGGCACACCGGCGCCTCGGCGATGATCGCCCGGCCCAGCGCCACGCGCTGCTGTTGTCCCCCGGAGAGCTGCGAGGGCTTGCGCGCGAGGAGTGCGCCCAGGCCGAGCAGCTCCGCCACGCGCTTCAGGCGCGTGGCGCGCTCCGCGGCGGGCACGCTCCTCACCTCCAGCCCGAAGACGATGTTCTGCTCCACGGTGAGGTGCGGGAAGAGCGCGTAGGACTGGAAGACCATCGAGATGCCGCGCTGCGCGGGCGGGACGTGCGTCACGTAGACCATTGTGATGCCGAGCTAGCGTTGCAAAGAGCGGATTTCGCGCCTCATCTCCTGGCGCAACTGCGCGTCCAGGTTGGACAAGGGTTCATCCATCAGGCCCACCGGCGCCTCGGCGATGATCGCCCGGCCCAG
>JBKJYC010000296.1:0-6211 GCA_046715885.1 Usitatibacter sp. | reverse complement strand
CTGGTGGACCGCACCCGCAAGCTGCCGCTCATCATCGTCTGCGACATCGGCCGCGCGCTGGCGCTGCTCACGGTGCCGATCGCCGCGTGGACGGGGCTCCTCAGCATGGGCCTGCTTTATACCGTGGGCTTCACGATCGGCGCCTTCTCGGTGATCGGCTGGCCGGCCTACCAGGTGTTCATGACGGAGCGCGTCGGGCGCGAGAACCTGGTCGAGGCGAACGCGAAGATCGGCGTGGCCGATTCCGCCGCGCAGCTGGTCGGGCCAGGCCTCGCCGGCGCGTTGATCCAATGGCTCACGGCGCCCTTCGCCATCCTGCTCGACGCCTGCACGTTCTTCTTCTCGGCGTGGATGCTGCGCGGCATCCCGTCGCGCGAGAGCGACCGGCCGAAGGCGAAGCCGCGCTCGGTGAAAGTCGAGATCGTCGAGGGGCTGCGGGTGATCTGGCACAACCCGACCCTGCGGGCGCTCGTGTGGGCGCTCGGGACCTGGCAGATCTTCCGCCATGCGTTCATCGCGATCGTGGTGCTGTTCTGCGCGCGCGACCTGGGTTTCTCGGCCGGCCTGGTGGGCTTCACCTTCATGGCCGCGGGCGTGGGCTCGCTGGCCGCGGCCGGGCTCGTGGCGCGGTTGAACGAGCGCTTCGGCATGGGCCCGACGATGCTGATCGGCATCACCGGCACCGGGGCCTCGTGGATCGTGATGGGCTCGGCCATGGGCCCGTTCTGGCTCGCCGCCCTCATCTTCGGCGGCGGCATGTTCCTGCTCGACCTGACCGCGATGGTGTTCTTCATCAACTACCTCTCGCTCAGGCAGGCGGTGACGCCCGACCGGCTGCTGGGCCGCGTGACGGCCACGATGATCTGCCTCACGGTCGCGACCGCGCCGCTCGGCGGGCTGGCCGGCGGCTGGATCGCGGAACACTACGGATTGCGTGCGGCGATGATGTTCGCCGGCGTGGGCGCCCTGGTGCTGGGGCCGATCGTGACCTACTTCTCGCCGCTGGCCCGGGTGCGCGAGCTACCCGGGCCGCAGGAGCCTGCCATTGCCTCGAGCGCGACCGAAGAGCGCGCCGGAGACTAGTACGCGCAGTCGCGCAGGGCTTCCTCGACGCTGTTGTTGAACACCCCGTGGCGCTGGAGCTGGGAATGCCGATACTGGGTGCTGGCGAGGTCCATCTCGGCCTCGCGCTGGCGGATGCGATCCACCGGCTTGGCCTTGCCGCTATTGGCGATATTCGAGGTCAGGGACGGCTGGACCTTGCAGTCCTTCTGGGCCATCTGGACGTTGCCGCTGGTGGCGCATCCGGCGGCCAGGAGCGCCGCGGTGGACAGGGCGAACAGGGTTTTCATGGTTCTCTCCTCAGGGGAATCGCTCCCATTCTACGTCCGACACCCCCGCTCGGTTCACGTTGCCTAGGCTCGGTAACAAATCCGTCCGGCCCGGCGGGCGCGTCCTAGGGGCATGGTAACGTTGGCCGCCCACCCGGCCCCTGGAGACTGGAATGCAATCGAACGAGACCGTGGTCGCGATCCTGGGGATGATCGTGACTTTCGGCCTGCCGGTGCTCCTCGTGGCCATCATCCTCTGGTTCAAGCACCGCAAGCTGCGAATGACGCACGAGACGATCGCCCGGCTGGCCGAGAAGGGGCTGCCGGTGCCGCCGGAGCTGCTGGCGCCGCCGCCCGCCCGGAGCCGCAACGTGGCGCTGCGCGGCGGCCTGGTCCTGGTGGGCCTGGGCATCGCCCTCGGGGTCTTCCTTTCCGAGACCCGCGGGCCGTGGTCCATGGGGTTGATCCCGGGCCTGATGGGCGTGGCCCTGCTCATCGCCTGGGCGATCGAGCGCCGGGACGACAAGGCCGGCACGACCTGCTAGACAGCCCGATGCCGCCGGCATCGAGCCCCCGGGCTCCGACCCACTCGCCTGCGGACGCGGAGCTGATCCTCGCCGTCCTCGAGCGCGACAATCGGCGCGCGTTCGCCGAACTGGGCCGGCGCCACCAGTCGCTGGTGCGCGCGGTGCTGCGCCGCCTCACGCGCGGCGATGCCGCGCTCGCCGACGACCTGGCGCAGGAAACCTTCGTGCTGGCGTGGCGCAACCTCCGGCAGTTCCGTTTCGAGGCGCGCTTCTCGACGTGGCTCTACCGCATCGCCTTCAACGCGTGGCAAAGCGAGGCGCGCAAGAAGCGCGAGGTGCTGCTCGATGACCCGGGCGACGTGCCGCCGGCCTTGGACACCGCCGAGGACGTGCCCGACGCCGCCGCGCGCATCGACCTGGAGCGCGCCCTGGCCACGCTGGGCGACGGGGAGCGCGCGGCCATCGCCGCGTGCTACTACGGCGACCTCTCCCACGAGGAGGCGGCGCAGGCGCTCGGCATCCCGCTGGGTACAGTGAAGACGCACATCCTGCGAGCGAAGGCGAAGCTGCGCGAACGCCTCGTCGCGAAGGAGAAACCATGAAGACGATCGAGCAGTTCCTGGTGGAAGATACGCTGCGCACTCTCGCCGACGACGGTTTCAGCGCGCGGGTGATGGGCGCTCTGCCCGCGCCGCTGCCCCGCCGCGCGTGGTGGAAGCCCGCCTTGATCCTCGGCTCGACCGCGTTGGGCGGCTTGCTGGCCGCGCTCCTGGCACCCGCGGGCGCCTCCATCACACAAGGCATGCTCGACCTCGCGTCGCGGCACTACCTCACGCCGGGAGCACTGGCCATCTTCGGTACGGCGCTCACGCTCGCCATCGCCGGAGCCGTCGTCGCCGCCGACGATGCGCTGTAAGGCCCGGCGTCAGAGGCGTGCGGGCAACTCCGGGCTGGGCGCCTGCCCGGCGGGAAGCTCGCGCGGCGGAACCGGCCTTCGGAGAGACTGCCCCTGCATCCGGCTCGGCGCGGGAGCACCGGCCTGCGATTCTTCCAGCTTGAAGACTTGCACCGTCTGAACGAGGCTCCGCGCCTGCGACTCCAGCATCTCCATGGCAGCCGCGGCCTGCTCCACCAGTGCCGCGTTCTGCTGCGTCATCCTCTCCATCTGCGCGAGCGTCTGGTTCACCTGGCCGATGCCCTCGCGCTGCTCGTGCGACGCGGTCGCGATGTCGGCCATGAGTTGCGCCACCTTGCGCACTCCGGCGAGGATCTCCTTCATGGTCGCGCCCGCCTCGTCGACGAGGCTCGTACCCTCCGCGACGCGGGCCACGGACTCGTTGATCAGGCCCTTGATCTCCTTCGCCGCCACCGCGCTGCGCAGCGCTAGGTTTCGGACCTCGGCAGCCACGACGGCGAACCCCTGGCCCTGGCTGCCGGCGCGCGCGGCCTCCACTGCGGCGTTGAGGGCGAGGATATTGGTCTGGAATGCGATGCCGTCGATCACGCCGATGATGTCCACGATCCGCCGCGAGCTGGCGCTGATCGAGCCCATTGTTTCCACGACCCGTCCCACGAGCGCCTCTCCCTCCGTGGCGACGCGCGAGGTCCCGCTCGCGAGCGCCGTTGCCTGCTTCGCGTTGTCGGCGTTCTGGGTTACCGAGGACGCGAACTGCTCCATGCTGGAAGCGGTTTGCTCCAGCGAGGAGGCTTGTTCCTCGGTGCGCTGCGAGAGATCCCCGTTCGCGCTCACCAGCTCCTTCGAGGCCATGGCGATCGCGTCGCTGCTGGTCCGCACTTCGTTGACGATCTTCCTCAGGCTCTCGTTCATGCGCTTGAGTGCCGCCATCAGCTGGCCGGTCTCGTCCCCGCCTCGCACCTCGATCCGGCTTGCGAGATTTCCGGAAGCCACGCGTCCCGCGACGCCGACCGCCTCTCCCAGCGGCCTTGCGATGCCGCGCGCGATCGAAACGCCGATCAGGATGGCGAGCCCCACCGACGCGGCTGCGAGCAACGCGATGAGATTGCGGGCGTCGGCATATGAGGCGCGCGCCTCCTCCACGCTCTTCTGCATGAGTGCAGTCTGCAGCCCGATCAAACGCTCTATCGCGCCGAGGGAAGCGTCGAGCTGCGGGCCGAGCTGCCCATTGAGGAGATCCTTCGCCTCGCCGGCCTTGCCCGCCGAAAGCAGGCGGGTGAAACGCACAAGGCTCACCAGGAGCACTGAATTCCTGTCGTGCAGCGCCTGAAGGAGGGCGCGGCCCTCCACCCCTTCCCTCGCCAGCGCCTTGTCGAGCCGTTCGAGGGCGGTGCTGACGTTTTGCTTCGCGGCGTCGATGCGGTCGACCTCCTTCTTGACCTCGTCCGCGCCGCTCACGAGCAGGGTGCGCTGGACGGAACGCGTCATCACGTTCAATTCATCGACGATGCCGTGCAACAGGCCCGTCGTGGAATGCCGTTCGACCACGATGCGGTTGAATTCGTCGTTGAGCGCGGCAAGCTGTCCGAGGCCGATTGCGGCTACGGCGAGCAGCAGCATCACGAGCGCCCCGAAGGCCAGGCCCAGCCGCGTTCCGACACGCATGTTGGCGATCCCCATGTCAGCCAGGCGCGTTTCTTTTTGCGACCTTCAGCGTGCGCAAGTAGGCCACGAGATCCTGGATGTCGCGCTCCGCGAGGGCTTGTCCGAAAGGCGGCATGTACGCGGACCTGCCATTGGCCTCCCCGCCCTTGCGGATCATGTTCGCCTTGTAGGCGTCCGACCGGGTGCTGAGCGTCAAGTTGGCGGGACGCGGATCGTAGTTCCGGGCCGCGATGCCCGTGCCATCGCCTTTCACGCCGTGGCAGAGCATGCAGTACTTCTCGAAGAAGCGCGCGCCACGAACGACGCGGGGGTCCGGCTCGCCGCGTGCGGCACCGGCCGCCACGACGAGCGCCGAGGAGCAAACCAGCAAACCCACGATGGACGCTGGAACTCTCACTTTTTCGTGACGTCGATGACCATCTTCATCTCGGGGTGGATCGCGCATTCGATCTCGACCTTGCCCTCCTTCGCGAAGGTGACCTTCCGGGACTGCCCCTGGGGGAAGGATCCCAGGTCGAAAGACTGCACGTCCGAGAGCGAAAAGATGTTGTGGAAGAAGGGGTCGTCGTTCCTGAAGGCCACGGTGTCGCCCACCTTCACGGCAAGCGTGCTGGCGGAGAACTTCTTGCCCTTCTGGCCGACGACGTGCTCCTCCGCCTGGAGGGCAGCGCTCGAAAGCAGCGCCGCCGTGGAGAGGATCCAGCATGGGGTACGCATTACGATCGCTCCTTTCGAGTGAGAACTTCTTCTCCCAGGGCCTCCACGGGCTCCTGGGTTGGCGTCCAGCGCGCCGCAATGCGATAACCCAGCAACACGCAGAGCAGGCCCGCATGGACGTACGCTTCGACAATTCCCGGTTTCGACAGCCAGATGAAGTGCAGCACAGCCAGGATCGCGGCCGGATAGACGAGCCCGTGCAGCCGCTTCCAGTCGCGCTTCAGGCGCCGCATCCAGCCCTCGGTGGATGTCAGCGCCAATGGAACGAGGAGCAGGAACGTGGCCAGCCCGACGGCAATGAAGGGCTTTTCGTTCAGGTCACGCAGCGCTTCACGGGCGCTGAAGCCCACGTCGAGCGCCACGTAGACCGCGACATGCGCCAGCGCGTACGCGAAGCACGCGAGGCCCATGGGGCGCCGCAGCCGGATCATCCAGTTCCAGTCGGAAAGGCGCCGACCGAAGTGCCGGCCGGTTGCGCGCGCCGCGAAGGCGAGAGCATGCCGAAGCGGCGTTGCGCTCAGCACGACAAGCAACAGAATGAGCGCCCATCGGCCCGAGTCCCGCTGTATCCGCTCGAGGGGATTGGCGCCGAGCTGCGCGTGCCACGCGTCCCAGGCCAGGCTTGCCGCGGGCAGCGCGGCCAGCGCGCAGGCGACGAGAGCGAGCTCGAAGCCATGCCGGTTCACCTCGCGCACCCAGCGCGTGGCGGCCGGCTCGCCCTCAGACAAGGGTGTCGACATCCATGCCGGCATAGAGATGCGCCACTTGCTCGGCGTACCCGTTGAAGAGCAGCGTTTCGCGCTTGCGCAGCTCGCCGACGCGGTTCTCCCGCGATTGCGAACCGCGCGCGCTTGCCATGCGCGGATTCACGTTGCCCCAGAAGCCATACTCCTTCGCCACCTGCGGCCACGAAGTGAGCGGCTGGGTTTCCCGCAGGCGAATCGCCACGATCGACTTGGCGCTCTTGAAGCCGTACTTCCACGGAACGACGAGGCGAATCGGCGCGCCGTTCTGGTTGGGCATCGGCTTGCCGTGGAGGCCCGTGGCGAGAATGG
>JBKJYC010000295.1:0-3945 GCA_046715885.1 Usitatibacter sp. | reverse complement strand
TCGCCGTCGCGCTCGATGCCCGCGGTGGCAGCCCGCGCGCCCAAGTAGGGGACCACGAACTGACCCTTGAACAGCGGCGCGATCTCGACCTGCGCGTAGAAGGTCGTCGCATCGACCAGGTTGGGCGTCGAGGCCCACTCCGGGTTGCCGATGCGAAGTCTCTCCAGCGCGATGCCCAGGGGACGGCCGAGCTGGACGTCCACGCCCTCGATCTGCACCTCGCGCTTGAGGATGCCGGACAGCCGGGCCTCGACCCAACGCTCGCCCCATTGCGACTCGACGACGACGAGCAGGCCGGCCACAAGGGCCAGCGGCACCAGCAGGACGAGGGCGAGGGCGAGGAGGACGCGGCGATGGATCGGCTTCAGGGGCATGCACCTTCGAGCCCCCGGGCCGCGACTCGTTCCGCTACTTCAGCTCATTCAGGAAGAATGTGTAGATCAGCGACCAGGTGTAGGCCTGCTGTGTAGGATTCGTCCCAGAAGCGTGTCCGCCTTCCATGTACTCGTAATACAGGACATCGTGGCCCTGCTCGCGCATCTTCGCGACCATCTTGCGGGCATGGCCCGGATGGACGCGGTCGTCGCGGGTCGAGGTGGTGAAGAAGACGCGCGGGTACTTCGTCCCCTTTGCGACCTTCTGGTACGGCGAGTACTTGGAGATGAACGCCCAGTCCTTCGGGTCGTCCGGGTTGCCGTACTCGCCCATCCAGGAAGCTCCCGCGAGGAGCTTGTTGAAGCGCCTCATGTCCAGCAGCGGGACGCTGGAGACCACCGCACGGAAGAGCTCGGGGCGCTGCGTGAACGCCGCGCCCACCAGCAGCCCGCCCTGGCTGCCGCCCATGATGCCCAGGTGCCGCGGCGAGGTGACCCTGCGCGCGATGAGGTCCTCGGCGATGGCGATGAAGTCGTCGTGCGTCTTCTGCCGGCCCTCGCGGCGCGCGGTGAGGTGCCACTCGGGACCGAACTCGCCGCCGCCCCGCAGGTTGGCCAGCGCCCAGACTCCACCCTTCTCGAGCCAGGCCGAGCCGATCGTGCCGCTGTAGCTGGGAGTCATCGCCTGCTCGAAGCCGCCATAGCCGTAGAGGATGGTGGGGTTGCGGCCGTCGAGCTTCACGTTGGCGCGCATCACGAGGAAATAGGGCACGCGCGTGCCATCCCTCAACCTCGCCTCATGCTGGATCACCTTCAGGCCACGGGATTCGAAGAATGCGGGGAGCGACCTGAGTCTTTCGCGCGCGTCGGTGCCCGCCCTGGCGAGATAGAGCGTGGTGGGCTCGAGGAAGCTGGTGACGGTCATCCAGTACGCGTCGCCCTCCTCGCGATCCACGGCGGTGACCTCGATGGAAGCGGCCGGGGGAACGGCAACTTCGCGCAGCTGCCATCGCGGGCTCGCGGGACGCGCCTCGATCACGCGCCCCTTCACCTTGTCGAGCACGTCGAGGACGAGCGCGTTCCTCACCACGGTGAAGGCCTGCAGCGCCACGCGCGCCTTCGGCTCGAAGACCACGGAGAGCTCGCGCGAGCCAGCGAGGAACTTGTCCAGGTCGGCGGCGAGGAGCGAGCCCGCCGTGTACGTGGTGGCCGCGGGCTTCCAGTTGCTGTGCAGCTTCACGATCAGCCAGCCGTTGGCGGTGGTGGCGTCGGCGTCGCGCGGTACGTCGATCAGCTTCCACTGCCCACCCACGCGGATGTACTTGTCGCTGTAGCGCGTGTCGATCGCGCGCGTGAAGCGCTCGTACGTGCGGCCCTTCTCGTGCACGACCTCGGGCATGATCTCGACGTCGGTCTCCCGGACTTCGTAGACGACCTTCGCCTCGGCGAGCGGCGTGCCGCGCTTCCATTCCTTCAGCACGCGCGCATAGCCGGAGCGCGTCATCGTGCCCGGGCCGAAATCGCGCGCGATATAGAGGGTGTCCGCGTCGCGCCAGGCAACTTCCTGCTTCGACTCCGGCGACTCGAAGCCGCCCGGCACGAACGCTTTCGAGGCGATGTCGAACTCGCGCACCACGACGGCGTCGGCGCCGGCGCGCGAGAGCGACACGAGGCAGCGCTCATACAAGGGGTACAGGCAGTCCACGCCCTTCAGGACCCACTTCTCGTTCTCGTCGGCCGAGAGCTTGCCCAGGTCGAGCACGGATTCCCAGGCCGGCTCCTTCTTGCGGAACTCCTCCAGCGTGGTGCGGCGGTAGAGGCCGCGCGGGTTGGCCGCGTCCTGCCAGAAGTTGTAGTAGTACGCACCCCGCTTGGCGAGGAACGGAATGCGCTCGCGGGAGTTGAAGACGCCCAACAGGCGCTCGTGCAGCGGCTTGAAGTCCGAGCGCCCTTCGAGGAACGCCTGGCTCTCGGCGTTGCGCTCCTTCGCCCATGCGAGCGGCTTCTCGCCGGTCACGTCTTCCAGCCAGAGGTAGGGATCGTCCTGGGCGAAGGCGGTGGCGGACATCGTCAGGAAGAGCAGGGCGAGCAGTCTCACGGCTTCATCTTTCCTTCGACGGGTGGCTTGTCGAGCTCGAAGGTCTTGTGGAGCACACGCACGGCGAGCTCCATGTACTTCTCGTCGACCACGACCGACGTCTTGATCTCCGAGGTGGAGATCATCTGGATGTTCACGCCGTCGCGGGCGAGTGCCCCGAACATCTTGGCGGCGATGCCCGCGTGCGTGCGCATGCCGATGCCCACCAGCGAAACCTTGGCGATCTTGTCGTCGCCGACGATGCCGCGTGCGCCGATGGCGGCCTTCACCTTCGATTGCAGGATCTCCATCGCGCGCTTGTACTCGTTCCTGTGCACCGTGAACGAAAAGTCCGTGAGCCCCTCGATGGAGGCGTTCTGGATGATCATGTCCACGTCGATGTTCGCGTCGGCGATCGGGCCGAGGATCGAGTACGCGATGCCCGGCTTGTCGGGCACGCCCAGCACGGTGATCTTGGCTTCGTCGCGGTTGAACGCGATGCCGGAAATGATGGCCTGTTCCATGTCCTCGTCTTCCTCGAACGTGATGAGGGTGCCCATGTCGGTCGAGTTCACGTCCGTGAACGACGACAACACCCGGAGCTTCACCTTGTACTTTCCCGCGAACTCCACCGAGCGGATCTGCAGCACCTTGGAACCCAGCGACGCGAGCTCCAGCATCTCCTCGAAGGTCACCGTGTCGAGGCGGCGCGCCTCCGGGACGATGCGCGGGTCGGTGGTGTAGACGCCGTCCACATCGGTATAGATCTGGCACTCGTCGGCCGCGAGCGCCGCCGCCAGCGCCACGCCCGTCGTGTCGGAGCCGCCGCGTCCCAGCGTCGTGATGTTGCCCGCCTCGTCGACGCCCTGGAAGCCCGCCACGACCACGACGCTGCCCGCCCCGAGGTCGCGCCGGATGTTGGCATCCTCGATCGACAGGATGCGCGCCTTCGTGAACGCGTCGTCCGTGAGGATCTTCACCTGGAAGCCGGTATAGGACCGCGCCTTCACGCCGATGGCCTGGAGCGCCAGCGACAGGAGCCCGATCGACACCTGCTCGCCGGTGGAGGCGATCACGTCCAGCTCGCGCGGGCTCGGATCGGGATTCAGCTCCCGGGCGAGGCCGAGAAGGCGATTGGTCTCGCCCGCCATGGCGGAGGGGACGACGACCACCTGGTGGCCTTCCTTCACGAATCGCGCGACACGCATGGCGACCTCGCGGATTCTCTCGGGAGACCCCATCGAGGTGCCGCCGTACTTCTGGACGATCAGGGACACGGGCTGGAAGAGGGCAAAAGGGCGTATTTTATCGGAACACACCGACACTTCCCATGAAGACCCCACTGCGTCCCCAGACGGTCGCCTTGATCACCCTGGTTGTCGGGATGGTCCTGAGCGTCGCGGCGTGGTATTTCGTCGGCCGCGAGGTGGAGCGCGCCGCGAAAGCCGACTTCGCCAACCAGGCGAGCCTGGCCGCGAGCCTCGTGGAGCGCCG
>JBKJYC010000294.1:0-2816 GCA_046715885.1 Usitatibacter sp. | reverse complement strand
GGTACGTATTCCAGGCCGCGGCGAGCGGCGGGCTGTGCAGCAGCAAGCGGTCCAGGCGCAGGAGCTGGCCGCCGCGGCGCTTGCGGATGGCCTCGACCAATTCCTTGGGCTCGGCGAGGTCGGCGCGGACGTAGGGAATGCGGGGCATGGCGATCTCCTCGGGAAAGGCCGTACAGAAGTTTGCCCGGAAACGGCACCTCGGCCCTGAGGATATGGCCGTTCAGCGAATCGGTGAAGCAGAGCGTCCTCAGGGAAGCCCCGGCGCGTTCGTGGCCGTAAAATGGCCATCCCGGACCGATCCGGGATTTCCCTTTTCCCAGGAGCGTCCATGAGTATCCAGCGCCAGAACGTCGGCAAACGCCTGTCCGAGATCGTCGTGCACAACGGCACCATCTACCTCGCCGGCGAGGTTCCCGACGACGCGACGAAGGACATCGCCGGCCAGACCCAGGAGGTGCTCGCCAAGATCGACAAGCTGCTGGCGAAAGTGAACAGCGACAAGTCGAAGATCCTCTCCGCGCAGATCTTCCTGCCCGACATGAAGGACTTCGCCGGGATGAACCAGGCCTGGGAGAAATGGGTGATCCCCGGCCAGACCCCGGCGCGGGCGACGGTCGGGGCAAAGCTGGCGAACCCGGCCTACAAGGTCGAGATCATGTGCATCGCCGCGCTCTGAAGGGCGCGCCTTGCGCTGCATCGTGTTCGATTGGGGCGGCACCCTCATGTCCGAGGACGGACCCCAGGACATCTCGATGGGCCTGTGGCCCGAGGTGAGGGCGATGCCCGGCGCGCAACTGACGCTCTCGCTGCTCGCACCCCGCTACCGGCTCGCGGTCGCGGCCAACGCGGTGGTGTCCGGCCGCGCCATGATCGAGCGCGCCCTGGAGCGCGTTGAGCTGCGCCACTTCTTCAGCGACATCTTCTGTTTCACCGAGATCGGGGCGCGCAAGGACTCGGAAGCGTTCTGGGACGTGGTGCTGGCCCGGCTACGCCTGCGCTCCAGCGAGCTCGCCATGGTCGGGGACTCGCTCGAGCAGGATGTCCTCGGCCCGCGGCGGTTCGGAATTCATGCGGTCTGGTTCACGCCTGGTGGATGTCGTGCCGTTGCTCTCGCGGTGACCAACCTGGAGCACTTGCTCGCGACCATGGTGCGCAAGCCCCGCGCGCGCCAGGCGTAAGCTTCCTGGCCATGCACATCGCCATCCTCACCTTCGACGGCTTCAACGAGCTCGACTCCATCGTGGCGTTCGGCATCCTGAACCGCGTGAAGAAAACCGGCTGGCGAGTCTCGCTTGCCTGTCCCGCGGCACGGGTGACCTCGATGAACGGCGTGGCGATCGAGGCCCAGGCCACGCTCGAGGATGCGGCAAAGGCCGATGCGGTCATCGTCGGCAGCGGCATCCACACGCGCGAGATCGTGAAGGACGCCGGGCTCCTCTCGCGGCTGAGGCTCGATCCATCGCGCCAGCTCGTTGCCGCGCAATGCTCGGGCACCTTGATCCTGGCGAAGCTGGGCGTATTGGACGGCGTCCCCGCGTGCACGGACTTGACGTCCAGGCCCTGGGTGCAGGAGGCCGGCGTCGAGGTCCTGAACCAGCCGTTCTTCGCCCGTGGCAACGTCGCCACGGCTGGCGGTTGCCTCGCCTCGCAATACCTGGCCGCGTGGATCATCGCGCGCACCGAGGGCGTTGCGGCCGCCGAGAATGCGCTGCACTACGTGGCGCCCGTGGGCGAGAAGGACGCGTACGTGAAGCGCGCGATGGACAACATCCGCGGGTACCTGGGCACCGCGGCGCCCGCGATCGCATGACCGAATGGGTCCAGCCGACCCGCGCGCAAGTGGAGGCCGCGGAGCGCATGGTCGAGGCGATCGTGAAGACGTTGCGCACCGAGAAGGGCACCCATGCGGAGACGGCCATTGCCGCGGCCGCCCGGATGGCGGGCACCTTCCTCTTCCGTTCGTTCGCGCTCGATGTCGGCGGCGTGCCGCCCGGGGCGCCCGTGTTGTCGGACGCCGCGAACCAGCAGGGCCCGCTCCTGGTCCAGACCTTCGGCGTGGGACTCGTCGGCGCGGGCATCGACCCCTCGCAGTTCAAGCCCGACCTCGACATCCCGGAGCAGAACCAGCCGCTGCTCACGGTGAACCAGACGCAGGAGCGCATCGAGCCCGCGCTGCGCGCGATCGCCGCGAAGCACAGGCTGGGCGACGTGCAGGCCGCCCACGCCTGCGCGCTTGCCGCGGCGCAGCTGGTGAAGATGACCGCTGCGGTGCTCGAGCCGCGCACCGGATTCGCCGTCGCCGCCTACGGCTTCGTCGAGGGCTCGAAGACGATGCCGATCGCGCCCGCGGCGCCTCCGGAAGGGAAGCGGCCATGGTTCAGGTTCTGGCGATGAAGCGCTCCGGATTGTTCCTCGCCTTCGCCCTCGCGAGCGCCGCCGCGATGGCCGATCCGGTCGATCACCGGCGCGAGCGCCACTCGGGCGCGTGGCAGGGATTCAACGCGTCCATCGAGCGCTACATCGACGACAAGCTCACGGTGATCGTCCTGATGAACCTGAGGCCACCGGATGGCCGCGCGGCACACGTCTCGTCGAAGATCGCCGCGCTCTACCTCGCCGTCCCGGCGCGCTGATGATCACCGCCACCGAGCTTCGCAAGCTGCCGCTCAGCGCCGCGAGCGGGCTGGTGCGCGCGGGATCGTTCCTCTATGTCGTGGCCGACGACGAGTTGCACCTCGGCGTCTTCCCGATCGAGGGGGACGGCGAGGGGCACCGGCTTCGGCTGTTCGAAGGCGATCTGCCGCGCGATCCGAAAG
>JBKJYC010000293.1:0-2931 GCA_046715885.1 Usitatibacter sp. | reverse complement strand
GCCCCAGCTCGCGATCTACCTCGCGGGCGCAGACCCCTACGAGCTCGACCGCCTGGGGCGCCTGAAGCTCACCAAGGGCGGCCTCGCATTCCGCGACGCCTACGTCATGGCGACCCTGCGCGCGCAGAAAATACCCGTGGCCATCGCCATGGCCGGAGGATATGGCCGTAATATCGACGACACGGTCGACATCCACGCCGAGACCGTCCTCATCGCGCGAAGAACCTGGAACCCATGAAGAAGATCCTCGCCGCGCTCGCCGCGCTCTACGTGCTCGCCGGTTGTGCGACGGCGTCGACACCGGACGCCGCAACCAGGCCCAGGCTCGTGGTCTTCCTCGTGATCGACGGCTTGCCGCAGCGGCAGTTGGTCGACTATCGCGAACAGCTCGCACCCGACGGCTTGCGCCGCCTCCTCGAGCGCGGCGCGTGGTTCGCGGACGCCCACTACGGTCTTTCCTTCACCGACACGGCCGCGGGCCATTCGACGATGCTGACCGGCGCCTACCCGCACCGTACCGGCATCATCGGCAACGAGTGGCGCAATCCGGTGACGGGCGAAAGGGAGTATTGCACCGGCGACACCAGCGCCACGTACATCGGCCACAAGACCAACGCGCTCGATGGCACCAGCCCGAAGAACCTGCGCGCCGAAACGGTGGGCGACGTGCTCAGGCGCGTCGACGCCCGCTCGAAGGTCATCGCCATCTCCGGCAAGGACCGCGGTGCCATCCTGCCGGCCGGCAAGACCGGCACCGCCTACATGTACATGGCGCAGACCGGCGAGTTCGCTTCCAGCACCCACTACATGAAGGACCATCCCGGCTGGGTGAAGGCGTTCCACGCGAAGAAGCCCGCGGACGCGTACTTCGGCCGCGAGTGGAAGCCCTTGCTGCAGGACTCGGCCTACGGCGCATCGTTGCCCGACGAGCAGAAGTGGTACGCGAAGGGCGGCAAGCTGCCGAAGAAGATGGGCGAGGGCATGGACAAGCCCGGGCCGCTCTTCTACGGCCAGCTGATTCCCACTCACTTCGGCGACGAGCTGGCCCTTTATTTCGCGCGCGCCGCGATCGCGGGCGAGGCGCTCGGCGACGACGACGCGCCCGACATCCTTGCGGTGAGCCTCTCGGGGCACGACTACATCAACCATGCATACAGCGCCGAATCGCGCCTCTCGCACGATCACGTGCTGCAGATCGACCGCCTTCTGCAGTCGTTCTTCCGCGACCTGGACGCCGCCCTCGGGAAGGACAACTACCTCGTGATCCTCACGTCGGACCACGGGTTCATGCCGTCGCCCGAGCACAGCCTCGCCCTCGGGAGGAACGCCGGTCGCCAGAGCGGCAGCCAGACCGTCGCGCGCGTCAACGCCGAACTCGGCAAGCAGTTCGGCGAGGGCCAGTGGGTGACCGCGTTCGCCGCGTACGGCGCGGTGCTGAACCGAGCGCTGGTAGCCGAGAAGAAAGTGGACGTCGCCACACTGGG
Organism: Usitatibacter sp.; assembly: GCA_046715885.1. GTDB lineage: Bacteria > Pseudomonadota > Gammaproteobacteria > Burkholderiales > Usitatibacteraceae > Usitatibacter. Next base: position 1,447 of record JBKJYC010000293.1, on the reverse strand, counting down.
CGAGGCCGTCCGCAAGCACCTCCTCGCCGAACCCGGGATCGCCGTGGCTTACACACGCGCGGAGCTGGAAAGCGGCAGCCGCGCCGGCGCGCCGCTCTTCGACCAGATGCGCAAGTCGTGGAACCGCGAGCTCTCCGCGGACGTCCAGTTCGCGCTCAAGCCCTACTGGATGATGACCTCGAGCTCCAGCGTCACCAACCACGGCTCGCCGCATCCCTACGACACGAACGTGCCGATCCTCTTCTACGGGCCGCGCTGGGTGAAGCCGGGCCGCGTCGATGCGCGCGTGGAAGTGGCCGACATCGCGCCAACGCTCTCGCGCATGCTGGGCGTGCCTTCGCCCTCGGCAGCGGAAGGCAAGCCGCTGCCCTTGCCCGGCCGCTGAACGAGGAGGCGCGCCCGCGGTCAAGGAGAAGTGCTCGAGAAGCTCGAAAACTGGTTCACGCGGAACGGCTGGAATGCGTTCCCTTTCCAGCGCGAAGTCTGGAATGCCTACCTGAACGGCGAGTCCGGGTTGGTCCACTCGGCGACCGGCTCGGGCAAGACGTTGGCCGCGTGGCTGGGCCCGCTCGCCGAGTGGATGGCGCAATCTCCTGCTCCCGTGGCGGAGGGCCGGGCGCCGCCGCTTCGCGTCCTCTGGATCACTCCGATGCGCGCGCTGGCGGGCGACACCGTGCTCTCCATGAAGCGCGCGGTCGAAGGCCTGGGCCTTCCGTGGACCGTGGGCATCCGCACCGGCGACACGCCGAGCGCAGAGCGCGCGAAGCAGGACCGCCGCTTTCCCAGCGCGCTGGTCACTACGCCCGAGAGCCTCTCGCTCATCCTCTCGCGTGCGGATGCGCGCGAGAAGCTCTCGGACCTGCGCCTCGTCGTCGTCGACGAATGGCACGAGCTCCTCGGCAACAAGCGCGGCGTGCAGACGGAGCTCGGGCTGGCGCGCCTGCGCAAATGGAACCCGAAGCTGCGGGTGTGGGGGCTTTCGGCGACGCTCGGCAATCTCGACGACGCGCTCGAGCGTCTCTTAGGGGACAGACCCCTTGACTCGCCAAGGGGTCTGTCCCCTGAGAGCCGAACCGTGAAGGGGGTGACGGACAAGAAGGTCATCATGGATACGCTCATCCCCGAAGAGGTCGATCGCTTCCCCTGGGCCGGTCACCTGGGCCTGGTGATGCTGGACGACGTGGTCGAGGCGATCGAGGGCGCCAACTCGACCCTCGTCTTCACCAACGTGCGATCGCAGGCGGAAATCTGGTACCAGGGCCTGCTCGGAGCGCGTCCCGACTGGGCCGGCATCATCGGCCTGCACCACGGCTCGCTCGATGCCGATGTGCGCCGCTACGTGGAGCAGGGCCTGAAGGAAGGGCGCATGAAGGCGGTAGTGGCCACTTCCAGCCTCGACCTCGGGGTGGACTTCTCGCCCGTGGACCAGGTGCTGCAGATCGGCAGC
>JBKJYC010000292.1:0-2790 GCA_046715885.1 Usitatibacter sp. | reverse complement strand
TGCAATTTCGGGTGTGACATTTGTCACAAGATCGTGCCGCGCCGCTGCCATATAATCGCCATCGTGACCGCGATCTACTCTGAGGTGCTTGTGCGCGTGTTCCCGCCCGATACCCGAGCCGTAGACGGCATTGACCTCGACGTGAAGGAAGGCCAGATCTTCGGCTTCCTGGGCGCGAACGGCTCCGGCAAGACCACCACTGTGCGCATGCTGACGACGCTACTGCGTCCGACGAGCGGTAAGGCCAGGGTGCTCGGCATCGACGTAATACAGGAGCCGAACCGCGTGCGTCAGCAGATTGGCGTTGCGCTGCAGGAGGCATCGCTGGACGACTTGCAGACCGGCCGCGAGTTACTCCAACTGCAGTCGCGCCTGTATCGCGTGCCATCGGGTGAAATCGAGGCGCGCGTCACTCGACTGCTGGAGGTGGTTGACCTGCTGGACGTCGCCGACCGTCGCGTCGGGACGTACTCCGGCGGCATGAAGCGCCGTCTCGACCTGGCAGCCGCGCTAGTCCACAACCCGACGGTCGTTTTCCTGGACGAGCCAACGAGCGGCCTCGACCCAATCAGCCGCGTCGCCATCTGGCGCTACGTGGAAGAGCTGAACCGCGAGCGGGGCGTAACGTTTTTCCTTACTACGCAGTACATGGAGGAAGCGGACCGTCTGGCCCACGATGTGGCGATCATGCACAAAGGAAAGATTGTGGCGCAGGGGTCGCCGGAGGAGCTCAAAGCCTCGATCGGCGCGGACGTTATCACGGTGCGCGTCGGCGACAAGGACGGCGTGCTCGACCGCGCAGCGGAAGCGGTACGCAGCGTGCCCGGCCTCGAAGATGTGCGCATCCTCGACGACACGATCGTTGTCTACGTGCGTGACGGCAAGTCAGCGATCGCGCCGGTGGTCCTCGCTCTGGACGAGCGCAAGGTGCCGGTCGAAGAGATATCGCTGGCGCGGCCGTCGCTCGACGACGTGTTCCTGCGCACGACGGGCAAGCACCTGGAAGAAGACGCGCTTGTACAGGGAGGGGCCGCGTGACGCGCACACTGAGCGATACCTACACGCTGATGTTCCGGGCGCTGCGCGAAACGACGCGGCAGCTCGGGTTCGAGATCCAGAACATCTTCATCCCGCTGTTCTTCTTTGCGGTGACAGTGGGCGCGATCGGCAACGTATCGGCGCAAGCGTTCGGCGTGACGGACTACACCGGCTTCCAGATGCCGGTCGCTGTTCTGCAGGGGGTGGCCGGCGCGGCCAGCGTATCCGCCTTCGGAATGGTCACCGACATCGAGAAAGGCTACTTCGACAAGCTACTGCTGACCCCAACCCCGCGGCTGGCGCTCGTCTTCGGCAGGCTGGCGGCGGACGGCGTGCGCGTGGTTTTGCTGACGGCGCTGATCCTGGTAGTCGGCCTGGTCTTCGGCGCCAGCCTGGAGGCCGGTGTCCTGGGTTTCGTGACGATACTGGCGCTGGCGGGGCTGTTCGGCATCGCCTACGCTGGGTTCGGGCTCTCGATTGCACTACGGACGGGCAACGCGCAGGCGTCGCAGGCCGGGTTCCTGATCTTTTTCCCGCTGCTCTTCCTCTCACCCGCCTTCGCTCCCAAGGAGGTCTTCGACGGTTGGCTGGAAGCCTTGGCCACGATCAACCCGGTCACGTACATCCTCGAGGGAATGCGTACTTTGGTGCTCGAGGGCTGGGACTGGGAGGCGCTGGGCAAGGCGATGGCTGCGATTGTTGGGCTCGGCGCATTCACGCAGACGCTGGTGATGCTGGCGTTGCGGTATCGCGTGCGCTAGACGGCAGGACATCCGGCCGTAGCGGAGTGGCTTCAGCCCTCCAAGCAGCGATGGCATAGCCGCAATACACCACTGGGGGCCCCCGCTACGGAGTCACGATTGTCCTCTCGACCCGCGCGGAGAGACCTTACGGCGCGGCGTCTCTCGGTGGCTCGCCAATCATCACAAGGCTCCGGCGCAAGATTCCTCCGCTCCGTCTGCGGAGTCCGGTCGGAATGACAAACCTTAGTTCGGTCCGGTTGGAAGGCTGAAGCCGCTCCGCTAACTTGCCCGCAGCTACTAATCTCGCTATCAACTTTGCTTCACTGTCCTGCTCAAGAATGCCTCGAATCGGGTTATAATCTAGATATGGCAAAGGATTATTATTTGGCGCTCGGGGTCAAGAAGGACGCGTCTCAGAAGGAGATCAAGGCGGCCTTCCGCAAGCTCGCGCGCAAGTTACACCCGGACGTCAACCCCGACGACAAGGCCTCCGAAGCACGCTTTAAGGCGGTCAGCGAGGCGCACGACGTTCTATCCGACCCGGAGAAGCGTTCCAAATACGACCGCTACGGCGACAACTGGGAGCATGCGGAGGCGTTCGAGAAGGCGCGGGCTCAGCACGGCAACGGTGCGCCAGGCAACTACTCGGAGACGTTCCAGTTCGACATCAACGACCTGCTGCGCCGTCAGGGCGGCGGACGCGGCGCGGGCGGTATCGACTTCGGCGATATGCTGGGCGGAATCTTCGGCGGCGGCGGTAGAACGCGCGGGCCGATGCGCGGCCAGAACGTCGAGTACGCGACCGAGATCACGCTGGAAGAGGCATACAACGGCACGGTCCGCGTCCTGCAATTGCAGGGCCAGGAGCCTTGTTCGACCTGTGGCGGCAGCGGCGAGATCGCGGGAGCGGTCTGCCACAACTGCCAGGGCGCGGGCGCGGTGCTGGCCAGCCGCCGGCTCGAGGTGAAGATACCAGCCGGGGCGCGCGACGGGACTCGGGTGCGCATTG
>JBKJYC010000291.1:0-5628 GCA_046715885.1 Usitatibacter sp. | reverse complement strand
GCAGTTCACCGTGGGAGACGGCTACCTTTTCGTGTTCTACCGCTGGGCCAACCGCAACGCCTACGACGTGAAGGCGATGGCGAACTATACCCGCCACGCCAACGACATGCTGGCGCGACCCGCCGTCAGGAAGGTGATGGTCGACGAGGGCATCACCCTCGACTGAATCAGTTTTTGTGGTGCAGCGCGTGGTGGTCGCGAAGGAGGTCGCGCCCGAAGTCGCCGTCGAAATCGCGCCACACGGTGTGCACGTGGTTGCCGTCGTTCTGCGATCATACGACATGCCCCTGACCATCGATCACATCGTCATCGCCGCACGCACGCTGGAAGAGGGCAGCTCGTGGGTGGAGTCGCGCCTCGGCGTGGCACCTGCGGGCGGCGGCAAGCACGCCCTCATGGGCACGCACAACCGGCTGCTGGCGCTGGGCGGCCACGCCTACCTGGAGGTGATCGCCATCGACCCCCACGCGCCTCCCCCCGAGCGCATCCGCTGGTTCTCGCTCGACGCGCCGGCGATGCGCGCCCGGCTCGAACGCGGTCCGGCGCTCATCCACTGGGTCGCGAGCACTTCGAACATCGAGGAAGCCGCGGCGCGCGTGCCCGTGGACCTGGGCGAGATCGTCGAGGCCTCGCGCGGCGGCTTCCGCTGGCGCATGACCGTGCCGCCCGACGGGAGCCTGCCGGCCGCGGGCGTCTTCCCGACCCTGATCCAGTGGGAGGGCGCGCGTCCCGCCGCATCGCTTCCCGATTCGGGCTGCCGGCTCGAGTCCCTCGACCTCGGGCACCCGCGCGCCAGCGCCATCCGCGAGTCGCTGCGCAGCCTCGGCCTCGATGACGGAGAACCGGTCGATATCGCCGATGCCGAACCTGCCATCGTGGCCCGGATCCGCACGCCTGGAGGCATCGCCGTCCTGGCGTGAGCTTTGCCGCCGGCCCTTCATGGAGAACGTGTGGCGCGTCGCGCGCCCGTGAGCTAGCCTAGGGGCCCGGATTCCTCGCTCTGGGGCGACCCCCCAGGTCCATTAGCCGCGAGGAATATTCCCGCCGCGCGGCTGTTCGCTGATCGAATGGACTACCAACTCATCCTGCCCTACATCCCGAACCTGCGGCGCTATGCGCGCGCCCTGGTGCACGATCGCCATGGGGCCGACGACCTGGTGCAGGACACGCTCGAGCGGGCGGTTCGCAAGTTCCACCTCTGGCGCCCCGGCGACCTGCGCGCCTGGCTCTTCTCCATCATGCACAACGTCTTCGTGAACCAGCTGAAGGCGCGCAAGGTGCGCCCCGAGGTCGAGGCCGACGAGACGCTTGCCGCGCCCATTCCCGGTGCCACCAGCCTGGACATCATCGACCTCGAGCGCGCGCTGCAGGGGCTGGCTCCCGAGCAGCGCGAGGTCGTGCTGCTGGTAGGCCTGGAGGAGATGACGTACGCGGAGGTGAGCCGCGCGCTCGGCATTCCGATCGGCACTGTGATGTCGCGGCTCTCGCGCGGGCGCGAGCGCCTGCGCCGCCTCGTCGAGGGCGGGTCCGGCCGCACCAATCCCAACCTGCGGGTGGTCCAATGAACCCCGGCGACCCGCGCATTCACACGTACGTGGACGGCGCGATGCCGCCTTCGGAACGCGCGACGTTCGAGGCGTGGCTGCGCGAGCACCCCGAGGAGGCGGTGTTGGTGAGGAGCTATGCGGAGCTGCGTGGACGCATGCGCGAGAAGTTCGACCCCGTGCTAGCCGAGCCCGTGCCTGCGCGCATGTATCTGCGCCGGCCCGCGTGGGTCGACTTCGCGCGCGCCGCGGTGCTGGTCGGCATCGGCATAGCCACCGGGCTCGCCATCCCGCTCCTGCGCGGTGATCCGCCGGTCCCGGTCGCGTCGGCTACGCCGCTCTCGCAACGTGCGGCGCGCGCCCACGCCACGTACGCGGCGGAGGTCCGCCACGCCGTCGAGGTGGACGCTTCGCAGCAGGAGCACCTCGTGCGCTGGCTCTCCAAGCGCCTCGGCACCGAGCTCAAGGTACCGGTGCTGACGAGCGAGGGCTTCGAGCTCCTCGGCGGACGCCTCCTGCCCGGGCCGGAAGGGCCGGTCGCGCACTTCATGTTCCAGGACGCCTCCGGCAAGCGCCTCACGCTCTACGTGAACGCGCGCTCGAAGACCGAAGGACCGACGGCCTTCCGCTTCGCCAAGGAAGGAAGTGTCTCGGTCTTCTACTGGATCGATGGGCAGTGGGGCTACGCGCTCTCCGGCGACATCGACAAGCCCGCGCTCTCCCGCGTGGCCAATATGGTGTACCGGCAGCTCAATCCCTAGGACCCGCCGTCTTTTGGCTCCGCCGAGATGACGACCTGAGCACACAGGCCAAGTAAAATGGGCGCCCGCGCCATCGCGCGAGCGCCATGAACGACTCCCCCGAAGCAATCCTCGCCGGCACCCTCGCCGCGGACCACCCCAAGATCGCCGCCCTCGCCATGCAGCTGCGCGAGCGCGAGCGGCAGGGCAGGGCCGTGGGCCGGGAGCGTGCGCTGCTGGGCGAGCTGGTCGAGCGCTCCCGCAAGCGCTACGGCGCCCGGCTCGCAGCGCTTCCCCAGCCGCGATTTCCCGAGGAGCTTCCCATCGCGCAGAGACGCGACGACATCGCGGCGTTGATCGCCGCGCATCCGATCGTGATCGTGTGCGGCGAGACGGGCTCCGGCAAGACAACGCAGCTTCCCAAGATCTGCCTTGCGCTGAAGCGCGGCGCCGCGGGCATGATCGGTTGCACGCAGCCCCGGCGCATCGCCGCGCGCAGCCTCGCCAAGCGCCTGGCGGTGGAGCTGCCGGGCGTGGCGAAGGGATTCGTCGGCCACAAGATCCGCTTCCAGGACGAGACGCGCGCGGAGTCGGTCGTCAAGGTGATGACCGACGGCATCCTGCTTGCCGAGATCCACTCGGACCGCGAGTTGCGCGCCTACGACACGATCATCGTGGACGAGGCACACGAGCGCAGCCTGAACATCGACTTCCTGCTGGGGTATCTCAAGCGCCTGATGGCGAGGCGCCCCGACCTCAAGGTCGTGGTCACCTCGGCCACCATCGATACCGAGCGCTTCTCGAAGTTCTTCGATGGCGCGCCGGTGATCGAGGTGAGCGGCCGCACCTACCCGGTCGAGGTGCGCTACCGCCCGGAGTTCTTCGAGTCCGAGGAGGAGGACGACGAGCCGGTGGACCTGAACGAGGCGATCGTGAAGGCCGTGGACGAGGTCCACCACACCAGCCGCACGGGCGACGTGCTGGTCTTCCTGCCGGGCGAGCGCGAGATCCGCGAGGCCGCCGAGGAGCTGCGCAAGCACGGACCCAAGGGGCTGGAGATCCTGCCGCTCTTCTCGCGCCTCTCCGCGGAGGAGCAGGACCGCGTCTTCGAGCCAACCGGCCAGCGCCGCGTCGTGCTCTCCACCAACGTGGCGGAAACCTCGCTCACGGTGCCGGGCATCCACTTCGTCGTCGACACGGGCCTCGCGCGCGTGAAGCGCTACTCGCCGCGCCAGAAGATCGACCAGTTGCGCATCGAGCCGGTCTCGCAAGCCGCGGCGCAGCAGCGCGCGGGCCGCTGCGGCCGCGTGGCCAGCGGCATCGCCATCCGCCTCTACGCGGAGGCGGAATTCCGGGAGCGCGCGGCGTTCACCTCGCCCGAGATCCTGCGCACCTCGCTCGCGGGGGCGATCCTGCGCATGGCGGCGCTGGACCTGGGAGAGATCGCCCTGTTCCCGTTCGTGGACCCGCCTTCGCCGCGGCAGATCCAGGACGGCTACCAGGTGCTCTTCGAGCTGGGTGCGATCGACGAGAAGCGCCAGCTCACTCCGATCGGTCGCGAGCTCTCGCGCCTGCCCGTCGACCCGCGCATCGGGCGCATGCTGATCGCCGCGCGCGAGTTCCATTGCCTGTCCGAGATGATCATCCTCGCCGCGGCGCTCTCGATCCAGGACCCGCGCGACCGGCCGCAGGACAAGCGCCAGGAGTCGGACCGGGCGCACGAGGAGTTTCGCGACGAGGCGTCGGACTTCGCGCAGCTGCTGAACCTGTGGAAGTTCTTCGACGAGGCGTTCATCCACAAGAAGTCCACCCGCAAGCTCTACGAGACCTGTCGCGAGCATTTCCTCTCGTACGTGCGCATGCGCGAATGGCGCGACCTGGCGGGCCAGCTGCGCGAGATGGCCGCCGAGCTCAAGATTCGCGAGAACGCCACGGCCGCCACGTACGAGCAGGTGCACCGGGCGCTGCTCACGGGCCTGGTCACCAACGTGGGCTTGAAGGCGCAGGACGGCGACCACTACAACGCGCCGCGCGGCATCGCGTTCGCGGTCTGGCCGGGCTCGGGCCTGAAGAAGAACCGCCCACGCTGGATCATGGCGGGCGAGCTGCAGGAGACCACGCGCATCTACGCACGCAACGTCGCTCGCATCGAGCCCGACTGGATCGAGAAGGCCGCAGCCCACCTGGTGACGCGCCTGCATGCGGAGCCGCACTGGGACCGCGCGCGCGGCGAGGTGATGGCGTACGAAACCGTCTCGCTCTACGGGCTCACGCTCGTCGCGCGCCGCAAGGTGGGCTTCGGGCGCATGGATCCCTCGAAGGCACGCGAGGTGTTCATCGCCGGGGCGCTGGTCGATGGGGAGCTCGACACGACGCTGCCGTTCTTCGCCGCCAATCGCCGCCTCGTTCGCGAGGTGGAGGAGCTGGAGCATCGAGCGCGCCGCCCGGACGTGCTCGTGGACGATACGGTGGTGCAGGCCTGGTACCACGCGCGCATTCCCGAGGATGTCCTCGACGCGCGTTCGTTCGACGCGTGGTATCGCCAGGCCGCCAAGGCGGATCCGAAGCTGCTCTTCCTCACGCGCGAAGAGCTCATGCGACACGGCGCCGAGTCGGTCACCGAGAATCTCTTCCCGCGCGAGATGCGGATCGGCGATGCCACTTTCCCGCTCGCCTACCGCTTCGAGCCCGGTCACCCGCTGGACGGCGTCACGATGAACGTGCCGCTCGCGCTGCTCAACCAGGTCGAGGATGCGACGGTGGATTGGCTGGTGCCGGGACTCATCCGCGACAAGGTCGCCTGGATGATGAAAGCCCTGCCCAAGCGCATCCGCACGCAGCTGGTTCCCGTACCGGAGCATGTCACCGCCTTTCTGCAGCAGGAGAAGCCGGGCGTTCGCGCGATCCGCGAGGCCGTGCTCGCCTACGCCTCGCGCCGATCCGGCGAGCGCCTCGACGATGCGATCTGGTCGAAGGAGGATCTACCGCCGCACCTCGCCATGAACCTGCGGATCGTCGACGATTCGAAGCGCGAGCTGGCCATGGGCCGCAACCTCGGCGAGCTTCGCAAGCAGCTGGGAGAGGCGGCGAGCCTCACCTTGGCGAAGGCGAAGCCGGGCATGGAGCGCGAGGGCATCAAGGCCTGGGATTTCGGCGACCTGCCCGCCGAGGTGAGCTTCCGCCGGGCGACCCAGGCGCTCACCGGCTTCCCGGCCCTGGTGGACGACGGCGAAAGCGTCGCGATTCGCCTGTTCGACGCGCGCGACAAGGCGGCCGAGGCCCACCGCGCGGGCGTGAAGCGGCTGCTCTCGTTCGAGCTGCGCGAGCAGCTGAAGAACCTGGAG
>JBKJYC010000290.1:0-6129 GCA_046715885.1 Usitatibacter sp. | reverse complement strand
ACCTGCGGGGGGAGCTGGGGGCTTACACGCGTGGCGTCAGGGCGTTGTGGTGCGTGTCGTTCGCGGGGCTGGCGCTGGCGGCTATCGCGATCGCCGCCGCCCTGCCCTTCCCCGATTGGTCGCGCTGGACGCATGCCCTCGCCGTGGCCGTGCCCGCGGCGCTATTCTTCGGTGAATACCTCTGGCGCCTCAACCGCTACTCGCACCACGACCATGCCTCGCCGCCCCGGCTCTTCATGAACATCGTCCACGTGATGAAGGACGCGGCGCTCGGCACTCGGCCCGGCCTCCTGCCCCTGCTGAAGTGCCGCTCGCCCGGCGATGCCCTCCTGCTCGACGCAGGCGGTCCGCTCGACGTGGGACGGTTCCTCGCGCAAGCGCAGGCGTTGGCGGCCGAACTGCCGGAGAGCCCGCACGTGATCAACGTGTGCGAATCGAGGCACGCTTTCCTGGTCGCCTTCGCCGCCGCCCTGATCCGCGGCCAGGTCTCGCTCCTGCCGCCAGGCCATGCGCGCGGGGATTGGGAGCGCCTCCTCGCGTTGCACCCCGGCGCCACGCTCCTGGGCGACCAGCGCCCCGCGGACGCACCGGCGTCCTGGCGTGACGTAACGGCGTTCCTCGCGCACGCAGGCCGCGTCTCCGAGGTGCCCGCCATCGACGGCAGCCGCACGGCCGCGATCCTCTTCACCTCCGGAAGCACCGGCGATCCGGTGGGACATCCCAAGTCCTGGGGGCAGCTGTGCAGCGGCGCGCGTACCTGGGCCGCGGCTCTCGGGTGGACCGACACAGGCAAGCTCGCGGTGCTGGGCAGCGTGCCGCCGCAGCACATGTTCGGGCTCGAGGCAACGGTGATGCTGCCGTGGCAGGCGGGCGTTCCCGTCCATGCGCACCGCCCCTTGCTGCCCGCCGACGTCGAGGCCGCGCTCGGGACCAACGGGCGCACCTACTGGTGGATGACCACGCCGATCCACCTGCGCGCCTCCCTCGCGTCCACCATCGCGGCTCCGCACCTTGCCGGAATCGTTTCCTCGACCATGAGCTTGCCCCCCGCCGCGGCGAAGGCCGCGGAGGCGCGCTGGGGCGTGCCCGTGGTCGAGATCTATGGGTCGACCGAGACCGGCGCGCTCGCCACCCGTCGCACCGCGCTCGAAGAGCCGTGGCGGCCCCTGCCGGACATTTCCTTGCGCGTGGAGGGCGAGTCGGTCCACGCGCAGGGCGAGCGCATCGGCGCCCCGGTGCTGCTGGGCGACCTGCTCGAGTTCGCTCCCGACGGGCGCTTCGTGTGGCGCGGGCGCACCGCGGACCTGGTGAAGGTCGCGGGCAAGCGCGCATCGCTCTCGGCGCTCGAGCGCCGGCTGCAGGATCTCGAGGGCATCGACGATGGCGCTTTCTTCGCGCCCGATGCGCAGGGAGACAACGTAAAGCGCCTTGCCGCGTTCTATGTGTCGGGCACCCTGGAGCCGGAAGCCGTGATCGAGTCGCTGCGCCGTGAGGTCGATGCCGTGTTCGTGCCACGGCCGCTGTTCCGTGTCGCGAGTCTGCCGCGCAACGCCAACGGCAAGCTCACGCGCGCCGCGCTCGCCGCGCTCTACGATGCCTGCCATTCGCCCGAGCGCTTCACGATCGCCCCCGACCACCCCGCCCTGGCGGGCCACTTTCCCGGCAATCCGATCGTGCCGGGCGCGCTGATCCTGGCGCGGGTCGCGCAGGCGCTGCGCGCCGGGTTCCCGGGCAATCGCCCGGTAGCGCTCGCCGGCGCGCGCTTCCACGCGCCGCTCGCACCCGGCGAGCTGGCCACGGTGCAGACGCGCCGCGAAGGCACCCGCGTCGCGTTCGAGGTGAAGCGCGAAGCGATCCTGCTGGCGAGCGGCACCTGGAGCCTCGAGTGAGCGGTGCCTGGCGCGATCGCCGCGAGCGCGGCAGCCGCTTCGCGATCGAGATCCTGATCCAGATCGCGCTCCATGGCGGGCGCGCGTTCGCCCGCGCACTGTTCGCCCCGCCGGTTTCGCTCTACTTCCTCGCCACCGCACCCGAGGCGCGCGCCGCCTCCCGCGATTTCCTCACGCGAGCGCGCGGCCGCAAGGCGCGCCTGCGCGATGCGTTCGCGCATTTCTACTGCTTCGGCACCGCGATGATCGACCGCCTGTACATGCTCACCGGCCGCCACGGCAGCCTCTCGATCCAGGTCGAGGACGAGCGCTACCTCACCGAGTCCCTGGCGCTCGGCCGCGGCTGCCTGCTGTTCGACTCCCACCTCGGCAACTTCGAGCTGCTGAGCGTCCTCGGGGCCGCGCACAGAGGCTTGCCCGTCAACGTGGTGATGAACGTGGACTCCACCATCCATGACCTCATCATCGCGCACGGCGGGGGCGTTCCCTACCGCGTCATTCCCCTCGGCTCGCCGGGCGCCATGATGCAGGTGCGGGAGTGCCTCGAGCGCGGCGAGATCGTCGGCCTGCTGGTCGATCGCGTCTACGGCAACGAGGCCACGTGCGAGCTGCCGTTCCTCGGCGCTCCGGCATCGTTCTCGCTGGCGCCCTACCAGCTGGCCGGAATCACCGGCGCGCCGGTCGTCATCGCCTTCGGCCTCTTCCTCGGCGGCAATCGCTACCGCGTGAGCTTCGCGCCGCTGGCTCAGCGCATCGAGCGTGACCGGGGAGCGGAATGCGACGGCGTGCTGCCCTGGGTGCGGCGCTACGTCGCGGTCCTCGAAACGCGGGCGCGCGAGGCGCCGCTCAACTGGTTCAACTTCTACGACTACTGGGAGGCACGGCGATGAGGTGCGCTGCGCTGCTGCTCGCCGCGGCGCTCGGAGCGCTGCCCGCCAGCGCCGCGCTCGACGTTCCCGCGCTGATGAAGCTGCTCGCCGCCACCACGCAGGTCGAGGCGCCGTTCACCGAGCGCAAGCATTCGCCGGTGCTGGCCGCGCCCCTCGACAGCTCGGGCACCCTGCTCTATCGGCGTCCCGACCTGGTCGAGAAGACGGTGACGCGGCCGCGGCGCGAGCGCTACCGCATCCTCGCCGACGAGGTCGTGGTCGAGCGCGGCGGCAAGGAGCAGCGCATGCCACTCGCCTCGCAGCCGGTGCTGGCGGGCTTCGCCGCGAGCCTGCGCGGCGTGCTCTCGGGCGACGCGGCCACGCTGCAGAAATACTTCAGGCTGCGCGTCGCGGGCGACGCGAGGGCATGGACGCTGGAGCTCACGCCCGCGAACGCCACGCTCTCCAGCCACGTCGAGCGCATCGTCGTGGCCGGTCGCGGCGGGCGCGTCGAGCGCATCGAGACCTTCGAGACCACGGGCGACCGCACGGTGATGGAGATCCCCTGACGATGCGCCACGCCGCTGTCGCCGTGCTGTTCGCGCTGCTCGCCGTGCTCGTGGCGAAGACGGTGCGCGTGGAGAGCGACTTCACCGCCTTCCTCCCGGAGTCGACGACCACCGAGCAGCGCCTGCTCGTGGCGCAGTTGCGCGACGGTCTGGTCTCGCGCCTCATGCTCGTGGCCCTCGAGGGCGCCGATGCCGCGGCGCTCGCGCAAGCGAGCCGCACGGTGGCCGCCGCATTGGCGCCGGCGCCCGAGTTCGTCTTCATCGCCAATGGCGCCGCGGTGGTCTCCCCGGGACTCTTCGAGACGCTGATGCGCCACCGCTACGTGCTCAGCCCCGCCGTGGACGCCGCGACCTTCAGCGCCCAGGGCCTGCGCGCCGCCCTCGAGGAAAGGCTCGCCGAACTGGCCTCGCCCTTCGGCTCGCCCGCGCGCCGGCTTCTGCCGCGGGATCCCACCGGCGAGCTCACGCGCGTGGCGGGCCTGCTCGCTCCGACCTCGCAGCCCGCGTTACGCGAGGGCGTGTGGTTCAGCGCCGACGGCAAACGCGCGCTTCTGGTGGCGCAGACGCGCGCGCCGGGATTCGACAGCGTCGCGCAGGCGGCCGCGATGCGGCGCGTACGCGAGGCCGCGTCGGCCGCGGATCCGAAGCTCGCCGTGACGCTCTCCGGCCCCGGGGTGTTCGCCGCGGAGTCCCACCGCATCATCGAGCGCGACGTGAAATGGCTCAGCATCGCCTCCATCGTCGCCGTGCTCGCGTTGTTGTTCTACGTCTATCGCTCGCCCCGGGCGATCCTGCTGGTGGCCACGCCGGTCGCTTTGGGCCTGCTGGCAGGCGTGCTCGCGGTGCAGTGGGGCTTCGGTTCCGTCCACGCCATCACCCTGGGCTTCGGCGCGACGCTGATCGGCGAGGCGGTGGACTATCCCAACTACGTGCTCATCCAGACGCAGGGCGAGGGACCGGGCGCCATGGAGCGCGTCGGCCGTACGCTGGCCCTTGCCGTCCTCACCACGGTGGCGAGCGCGTTGGCACTCGCGCTCTCGGATTTCAAGGGCCTTGCGCAGCTCGGCGTCCTGACCATGGTCGGCATCCTGGTGGCCGGCCTCGCCACGCGGTGGGTGGTGCCGTGGCTCGCGGGCGGCCGCGCGCCGAAGGCGCATCCGCTTCCACTGCCGGGCAGGATGCTCGCGCTCGGCTCCCGGCGCACGCGCGCGCTGAGCGTGGTCGCCACAGCTGCCGCGCTGGCCGTGCTGGCCCTGCTGCATCCGCGCGTGTGGGAGCAGGACCTGGCGAGCATCAGCCCGATCCCCGCCGAGCTGCGCACGCGCGACGCCGAGCTGCGCCGCGAGCTGGGCGCGCCCGATGTGAGCTACTTCATCGCGACGAGCGCGGCCACCGAAGACGAGGCGCTCGCCATTGCCGACGCGCTGAGGATCCCGCTGGAGAAATGGAAGGGCGATGGCGTGATCCGCGGCTATGAATCGCCGGCCCTGCTCTTGCCCTCGCACAAGACCCAGGAGCTGCGCAGGGCAGCACTGCCCAGGCCCGAAACCCTGGCCGCGAACCTGCGCGAGGCCCTGAAGGGCATGCCCTTCAAGGCCGGCGCGTTCGCGCCGTTTCTCGAAGACGTCGAGGCGGCGCGCGTCTCGTCGCTCGTTACCCGCGCGGCGTACGCGGGAACGCCGCTCGGCTCGAAGCTGGACACCCTGGTCGTGCCCCTGGACGGGTCCTGGCTGGCGCTGACGGCGCTGGCGGGGTTGCGCGATCCGAAGGAAGTGGACCCGCACCTCGCCGCGAGCCCCGAGCTTCGCTCCCATCTCGTCGACCTGAAGCGCGTCTCCACGGACATGGTGGATGGATACCTGCGCGCCTCCGTGAAGCAGGTCGCCATCGGCACGGTCCTCATCGCGCTGCTCCTGGCGATCGGCCTGCGCTCGCCGAGCCGCGCCTGGCGCGTGTTCGCGCCGAGCGTGGCCGCCATCCTGCTGACCGCGGCGGCGCTGGTCGGGCTCGGCGCGCGCCTCTCCGTGTTCCACCTGGTCGCATTGCTGCTGGTGCTGGGCATCGGGCTCAACTACGCCTTGTTCATCGAGGCCGCGCGCACCGATCCCGCGCGCCGCGAGCGCGTGCGCCAATCGCTGGCGGTCTGTGTCGCGACCACCGTGCTCACCTTCGGCATCCTCGCCTGCTCGGCCACGCCCGTGCTGCGCGCCATCGGAAGCACCGTGGCGCTCGGGTCGCTGCTGGCCTTGCTGATGGCGGCAGTCTGGGCCCCGGCCGCCACATCGAAGGCGAAGCCCGCATGAAACCGCTGGCGGTCTCCGCCTTCACCACCACCAGCCCCGCGGGCATCGGCAATACCGCAACGCTCGAAGCGCTGCGCGCCGGGCGCACCGGCCTGAAGCCCAACGACCTCGCGTGGGCGCCGCTGGCTTGCTGGATCGGCGCCGTGCAGGCCGCCGATGCGGTGCGCATGCCCGCGGCTCTCGCCGACTACGACTGCGCGAATGCGCGCCTTGCCCTGCTGGCGCTGGAACAGGATGGCTTCCTCGAATCCGTCGCGGCGGCGAAGCGCCCCGTGGGCAGCGGACGCGTCGGCGTCTTCGTCGGCACCACCACGTCCGGCATCCGCTCCACCGAGGAGGCCTACGAGAGGCGCGAGCCCGGCGGCCGCCTGCCGGATTTCCACTACGAAACCCGGCACAACCTCGACGCGACCACGGAGTTCGTGCGCCACGTGCTCGGCGTGAGCGGCCCGGCGCTCACCGTTTCCACGGCGTGCTCCTCGAGCGCCAAGGTGTTCTG
>JBKJYC010000289.1:0-3106 GCA_046715885.1 Usitatibacter sp. | reverse complement strand
CCACCGAGGGATTCACCACCAGGATATTTGGCACGATCGCCACCAGCGTGATGGGCGCGAAATCCTTGGCCGAGTCGTACGGCATCTTCGTGTAGAGGCTCGTGTTGATGGCCTGCGTGCCGATGGTGCCCATGACGATGGTGTTGCCGTCGGGCTTGGCCTTGGCGACGGCATCGGCGCCGATGTTGCCTCCGGCGCCGGGCCGATTCTCGACGATCACCGGCTGCTTCCAGGATTCGCTCAGCTTCTGCCCGAGGGTGCGAGCGAGGATGTCCGTGGTGCCGCCCGCCGTGAAAGGCACGATGAGCTTGATGGGCTGCGAAGGATATGCCTGCGAGCGTGCCATGCCCGGCGCGGCAAGGAGCAGCGCGAGGGCCAGGGGAAATGCGGGGCGGATCATTTTCATGGGTTCATACCTCGAAGTTTGTCGCGGAGGGGGTCGGGAACGTCGAGCTCGAAGCCGAGAATAAGGGAGGAAAGGGCCTTGCCATAATTATCGAGGCAAAGGCTCCTCGAGACGCCGCCGCCCAGCGCCTCCTCGGCCACGAAATTAAGCACGCCCAGGCCATCGACGTCGTAGCGCGTGACGCGGCCCTTCACGACGCCGGCGTACAAAGCCTTGAAACGCTCCGCGGTGAGGTGCTCCTTGAGGAGCGGGTAAAACTCGGGCTCGTAGGCGATCACCATCACGTTGGAGGTGTTGCCTTTGTCGCCGGAGCGCGTATGGGCCGCGTGTTGCAGCAGGACTCGCATGGATCAGCTCTCGTACATCGTGACGACGGGTTGGACCTGCTCGCGGGCGACCAGGCCCGACCACACTCCGATCACCTCGCGCACGCGGTCGGCGTGCGGCACGCGCTTGCCGGTGCAGCCGATGCCCGAGACCGCCATGCCGTCGACCTCGCGCCCCACCTTGTTGGCCTCCTCGCGGGTGCGCGTGCGCGCGGCGACGCGCACCGCGATCTCGTACGGCTCGGGCGCATCCTTCGGGGTCGCCTTGCCGTGGATCGCGTTGAGCCCGAGGAAATCGATCCGCACGTCCTCGGCCTGCAGCCCCACGATCTTGAAGCGCTCCTCGAGCACGCGCTTGGCGAGCTGGGCGCGGCGCAGCGCTCCCGGCCCGGCGTAGAAGAACATGTCCTCGCCGATGAAGCCCTCGGTGCAGCCGATGGAGACCTTGAGCGTCGGCGTGCGTGGCTTGCCGCCGATGCCGCTTACGCGCACGCGGTCGGCGCCCACCTGCTCCACGCGCGCGGTGGTGAAATCGACCACGACGTCGGGCGTGAGGTAGTTCGCGGGGTCGTGGACCTCGTAAAACATCTGCTCCTTCACCGTCATCAGGTTCACCGCGCCACCGGTACCGGCGACCTTGGTGATGACGCAACTGCCGTCGGGCTCCACCTCGGCGATCGGGAACCCGAGGTCCCACGGATTCGGGACATCCTTGAAACCCGGATCGGAGAAGTAGCCGCCGGTGACCTGCGCGCCGCACTCGAGCAGGTGGCCGATGCCGGTGCCGGGCCCGAGGCGCGCGTGATCGAGCGGATCCCAGCCGAACTCGAACATCATCGGCGCGAGGAAGATCGAGGGATCGGCCACGCGGCCGGTGACGACGATGTCGGCGCCCTGCTTCAACGCCTGCACGATCGGCTCGGCGCCGAGGTAGACCTCCGCGCAGACCATCGAGTCGGCAAGGCTCTGGGTGGGCTTGCCGTTCTCGAGGATGCGGTCGGTCAATTGCAGCACGCGGTCGGTGATGATGCCGCCGGAGACGGCCGCGACCTTCTTCCCCTTCGCGCCGAGCTGCGCCAGCCAATACGCGATCCGCTTCGCCGCGCCTTCGGGATTGAGCCAGCCCTGGTTGGAGACGATCTTCGTGCCGCGACGCAGGCATCCGGGAAGGACTGCCTGCATGCGGTCATCCAAATATGTGTCGTAACCGGGGAAGCTGGGGTCGCGGCGCGCCCGGACCTGGGCGGCGGACACCGTCGCCTCCGCCATGGTCTCGAAGCCGAGGTAGTCGAGGTCGCCTTTCTCCGCGCTCAGGCGTGCGGGCTCGATGCGGTCCCCCCACCATCCCGAGCCGGCCCCTACGCGGATGCGCTCTTTCATGGGTTACCGCACAGCAAGGTTGATACCACCGCGCTCATTCCAGTCAAGCAATTGTTTTTACATGGTTATTTGTTTGTACAAGACCGTACCGTTTCATTGCTGACACATATCGGTCTCAGTCTTGGGCCGCTAGTGATACGCTTTGCCGATGCCTGAAAGTGGACAGCCCGGGCGTCGTCTCGGTCGAGTGGTGGTGCTCGTGAGCCACGTGCAGCTCACGGCGACGCCCAGCCGGCTCGCGCGCGAGGTGGGCGAGGTGGTGGAGAAGTATCGCGACGCGGCCGAGATCCGGGTCGTCGATCGCGCTCTCTCCGACGCGCTCGAGTACGCGAAGTCGCTGGAGCGCGCCGATGCCGTGGACGTCTTCGTCTGCGCGGGCGCCACCGGCGCCTACCTGCAACGCAACCTCACTGCCCCCGTGGTGTTGATACGGACGAGCGGCTTCGACATGCTCGCCGCGCTCAACCGCGCCGGGCGAGCCGGACGCAAGGTCGGAATCCTCAGCTACCGCGCCGTGAGCCCAGAGCTGCAGGATGCGCAACCGCTCTTCACAATCGACGTGCACCAGGCCGCGTACACCACGCTCAAGGAAGCGCAGGCCCGCGTGAAAGAGATGGCCGCGGCCGGATGCGAGGTGATCGTCGGCTCGTCGATGGTCACCGAGCTCGCCGAAGAAGCCGGGCTCATCGGCGTGCTGATCGTCTCGCCGAACGCGATCCGCGAGGCGCTCGACGACGCGATGGCGATCCTGCGGGGCACGCGCGAGGACGCGGCGAAACGCCAGCGGCTCGACACGATCCTGCACCACCTGACCGACGGCGTGCTCGCGATCGACCGGGAGGGAAAGGTGCAGTCGCTCAATCCCGCCATGGCGCAGTTCCTGGAGGTGAAGCCGCAGTGGGCCGTGGGCCGGCCCATCGCCGAGGTGGCGCCGTTCATCCCGCTCGACAACGTGCTGAATTCGCTCACCGCGGACGAGGGCCGCATCATCACC
>JBKJYC010000288.1:0-7480 GCA_046715885.1 Usitatibacter sp. | reverse complement strand
CTTCACGCTGCTCAAGGCCGACGCGATCACGCCGCTGGCCGACACGGACGGCAACGGCACTCCGGATACGGGATCGGTGGGACCCAACGCTTCGTACAACATCATCGTGCGGGCGCAGATCCCCTCGACCGCGGTCCCGGGCGCCTACAAGGTCACGAAGACCGCGCGCTCGGCGCGCGCCCCGATGCGCTTCGCCACGGCCGACGACGCCGTCGACACGCTCGCCACGCGCTGCGCCACCGCGCTCGACCCGGACAACCAGTCGCTCTCGGGCTTCGGCCGGCGCGTGACCTACATGCACTTCCTCACCAACCGCGGCAACTGCGCCGAGACGGTGGTGGCGCAGGTCACCTTCAAGACCGACTCGCGTCCGGGCTGGCGCTCCGCGGCCTTCGTCGACAATCCGGTCGCCGGCGGCGCCTCGATCCCCGGGGCCCTCGATTCCACCGACACGCCGGTGGTGCCGGGCTGGAGCATGGCGCTGGCGCCGGGGCAGGGCGTGCGTATCCTCGTGGACGTGCTGGCGCCGACCGAGGCCGAGATGTTGGCGCTGAAGCAGGGCGCCAAGGTCGTGATCGACACCAACGTCACCACGCTCAGCCTCGATGCGTCGAGCACCGGGATGCTCGCGGTGCGCGACACCACCTCGCTCGACGACAACAAGTCCGACGGCTCCGACACCGCCAACACCATCCGCAACTACACCAACAACACCTACCTCGTGCCCTCGCTTTCGGTGGTGCTCGGACGCGACGCCTGGCTGCGCGCCAATGCCCCGGCGTGCAACGCGGTGGCCGATGTCGTGGAATCGCGCCTGGTGGTGATCACCGGGCCCAATGGCGAGCGCGAGGAAGTCACCGCCACCGAGACCGGCGCCAATACGAACGTCTTCCTGGTGCCCGCGCTGCCGGTGCGCGCCCCGCCGGTAGCCGCGGGCAACCGCATCCTCGAAGGCCGCGGCAATGACGTGCTCGAAGTCGAGATGCTCGGCTGCGGACGGCGCATCTCGGGCCTGATGACCGTCATCGAGCCGGTGAGCGTCGTGTTCGACAGCCGCACCAACGAGCCGGTCGCCGGCGCGCAGGTGACGCTGGTGCGCGCCTCGGGCACCCAGTGCACCGCCACCACGGTGGGCAGCCCGGCCACCACCGGAGCCGATGGGCGTTTCGCGTTCACCGGCCTCGATGCCGGGGACTATTGTTTGCGCCTCACGGCGCCCAACGGCTACACCTTCCCGTCCAAGGTTCCCTACGCGCAGCTGATCGAGGGCCGCAACCTCGAGGTGAGCGGGCCGACGAGCGGCGGCTCCTACGGCAGCCCGTTCCGCGTGGCCTCGGGTGCCGTCGTGGTCGATGTGCCGGTGGACCCGGCGCCGCAGGACGGCCTCTTCGTGCAGAAGACCGCTTCGCGTGCGGTGGCCGAGGTGGGCGAATTCGTCGACTACACCGTGACGGTGCGCAACAACACCGGCAACGCGCTGGACCGCGCCTCGGTCACGCTGGTCGACGATCTGCCCGCGGGATTCGGCTACGTGCGCGGCACCGCGCGGCGCGACAGCGGCGCGATCGCCGATCCGGTGGTCAACGCCTCGCGCCTCACGCTCGCCCTGGGATCGCTCAAGGTCTCCGAGCAGGTCACGATCCGCTACCGCGTGCGCATCGGCCCCGGATCGCTGCAGGGCGACGGCGTGAACCGCGTGCAGGCTTTCTATGTCGCGAGCGGCCAGTCCACGCTCTCCAACATCGCCTCGGTCAAGGTGAGAGTGGTCGGCGGCGTGTTCAGCGAGCGTGGTTTCATCCTCGGCAAGGTTTTCCTCGACTGCAACGCGAGCGGCATGCAGGAGCGCGGCGAGCTGGGCGTGCCGGGCGTGCGCCTGTTCCTCGAGGACGGCACCTACGTGGTGACCGACGGCGAAGGCAAGTACAGCTTCTACGGCATCGCGAGCCGCACCCACGTGCTCAAGGCCGACCGCACCACGCTGCCGGCGGGCACGAAGCTCACCGCCAACAGCGCGCGTCACCTGGGTGACGGCGGCAGCCGCATCGTGGACCTCAAATCCGGCGAGCTGCATCGCGGCGACTTCGCCCTCGCGGGCTGCAGCGACGGCGTCGTGGGCGACGTGAAGGCGCGCGCGAAGGCGCTGGCCGAGCGGCCCGACGAGACGGCGCTCCTCGCCGGCACCCAGCTCACCACCGAAGCGCGTGTCCTCACCGACGTGAAGGCGCTGCCCGCGACGGGCGTCGTCTCGATCACCAACCCGCTCGGCCCCATTGCGCCGGCCGTCCCGGGCGCGCCGTTCGCCTCCGTCGCCCCGATGCCGCTGACGGGGCGTCCGACGCCGGCCCCGCAGCTCGCCCCAGCGAAAGAAGTGGTGAAGACGGTCGCGCTCGAGGAACTCGTCCCGACCATGGACAACACGCTGGGCTTCGTGGGCGTGAAGGACGGCGACGTGATGCCGATCGCGCAGATGACGATCCGCGTGAAGGGCACCGCCGGCGGCACGCTGAAGCTCGCGGTGAACGGCGCCGAGGTCTCCGACAGCCGCGTGGGCAAGCGCGCGGTGCTCCCGGAGAAGCAGGTCCAGGCGTGGGAATACATCGGCGTGGAGCTCAAGACCGGCGACAACGTGCTCAGCGTCTCGCAGGTGGACCCGTTCGGCAACGCGCGCGGCACGGTCACGATCCGCGTGAAGGCCCCGGGCAAGCTGGCGAAGATGGCGCTGGAAGTGCCCGCCGCCGCGATCGCCGATGGCAAGACGCCGGCGCGCCTGGTGGTCAAGCTTTTCGACGAAGCGGGCGTCCCGGTCACCACGCGCACGGCGGTGACGCTGGTGGCGAGCAGGGGCCTGTGGACGATGGTCGACCCGGACCCGGCCACCCCCGGCCTGCAGGCTTTCGTCGAGGGCGGCGCCGCGGAGTTTTCGCTGGTGCCCCCGGTGGAGCCGGGCGCGGCCTTGATCGTTGTATCGACCGGAAACCTGAAAACTGAAGCGCGCCTGGACTTCCTGCCCGAGCTGCGCAACCTGGTCGCCGCGGGCGTGGTCGAGGGCATCATCAACCTGCGCAACATGGGCTCCAGGGCGCTGCAGCCGGCGCGTGCCGCCGACGGCTTCGAGCAGGAGCTGCGCCACCTCTCGCGCGAATGGGACAACGGCAAGACCCAGGCCGGTGCCCGCGCCGCATTCTTCCTCAAGGGCAAGGTGAAGGGCGACATCCTGCTCACCGCCGCCTACGACTCCGACAAGGACACGAAGGAGCGCCTGTTCCGCGACATCCAGCCCGACGAGTTCTACCCGGTGTACGGAGACTCGGCGGTGCGCGGCTACGACGCCCAGTCCACGAGCAAGCTCTACGTGCGCCTCGACAAGAACCGCTCCTACCTGCTCTACGGCGACTTCACCAGCGCCAACGACACGCCCGCGCGCCGGCTCTCCAACTACAGCCGCTCGCTCACGGGGCTCAAGCACCACTACGAGACCGACCGCGTGAGCGCCAACCTGTTCGCCAGCCGCGACACCATGCGCCAGGTGATCGAGGAGCTGCGCGCCAACGGCACCTCGGGCCCCTACGAGCTGGGCTCGAAGGGCGCCCTCATCAACAGCGAGAAGGTCGAGATCATCGTGCGCGACAGGAACCAGCCCGCGCTGATCGTCTCGGCCCTCGCGCAGGCGCGCTTCGCCGACTACGAGATCGACGTCCTCACCGGGCGCATCCTGTTCAAGGGCCCGGTGGCCTCCGTGGACCGCGACCTGAACCCGGTCTTCATCCGCGTCACCTACGAGGTCGACCAGGGCGGCGAGGAGTTCTGGGTTGCCGGCGGCGACGTGCAGGTGAAGGTCACGGACCGCATCGAGGTGGGCGCCACCTACGTGAAGGACCGCAACCCGCAGGATCCCTTCCAGCTCGCCGGCGCCAACGTGACGGTGCGCTTGAGCGAGAACACCTTCGCCATCGCCGAGGCGGCACGCACCGAGCGCGGCCTGGCCTCGAAGCAGGGCGACGCCGCGCGCATCGAGGTGAAGCATGAGTCGAAGCAGCTGAAGGCGCACGCGTTCGTCGCCCGCACCGATCCTGAGTTCGACAACCCCGGCGCCTACCTCACCCAGGGCCGCGGCGAGGCCGGCGGCAAGCTGGAGTACAAGATCTCCGATCGCACCTCGATCCGCGCCGAGGCGCTGCGCTCCGAGGACGTGAATACGAACGCGGTGCGCGAGGGCGTGATGGCCGGCGTCTCGCACCAGATCGCCGAGAAGATGACCGTCGAGATCGGCGTGCGGCACGCGAAGGAAACGGGCACGCAGGGCCTCTTCTCGCCGGTGCCGCCGGTGCCGGTGGACGGGCGGCCCGTGGCCCAGCCCCAGCCGCTGCCCGGGGAAGTGACCACGGTGCGCGCGCGCGTGACCGGCCAGGTTCCGTTCCTGCCCAATGCCACCGTCTATGGCGAGGCCGAGGTGGACGTGAAGGACACCGACCGGCGCATCCTCGCCGCGGGCGGCGAATATACGCTGCCGAACAAGGGCCGCGCGTACGCGCGCCACGAGTTCATCTCCTCGATCACCGGGCCCTACGGGTTGAACGCGAGCGAGCGCCAGAACACCACGGCGATCGGCATCGACACCGAGTACATGAAGGACGGGCGCCTGTTCAGCGAGTACCGCATCCGCGACGCGATCTCCGGAGGCGACGTCGAGGCCGCCTTCGGCCTGAAGAACCTCTGGACGCTCGCCCCGGGCCTGCGCCTGGGCACCACCTTCGAGCGCGTGCAGGCGATCTCCGGGACCGGCCAGAACGAGAACACGGCGCTGGCGTTCGCCCTCGAGTACACGGCGAACCCGAACTGGAAGGGCAGCACGCGCCTGGAGCTGCGCGACGGCGCCACGCAGGACTCCGTGCTGCACACGGTGGGCTTCGCCGCGAAGGTGCACAAGGATTGGACCGCGCTGGTGCGCAACACCTTCTCGCTCACACGCAACCAGGACTCCGGGGGTGGCAAGACCGTGGAGCGCATGCAGGCCGGCCTGGCCTATCGCGACAGCGAGACCAACCGCTGGAACCTGCTGGCGCGCGTGGAGCACCGGCTCGAGGACGACGACTCGCAAAAGGGCGTGGCCCTCAAGAGCTCCACGCAGATCGTCTCCGTGCACGCCGACTGGCAGCCGGTGCGCCCGTTCGTGGTCACCGGCCGCTATGCCGCGAAATGGTCCACCGACAAGTCCAACGGCCTGTCGACCAAGTACCGCGCGCAGGTGGTGGGCGGCCGCGCGACGTGGGAGTTCGCGCCCAAGTGGGACGCCGCCCTGGTGACCAGCGCGATGTTTGGCGATTCGAGCGCCTCGCGGCACTATGGGATGGGGCTGGAGCTGGGATACCTGGTCGCGACCAACCTGTGGGTGTCCGCCGGCTACAACTTCTTCGGCTACCGCGATGCCGACCTCGCGGGCGCCGACTACACCGCCAAGGGAGCTTTCGTGCGCTTGCGTTACAAGTTCGACGAAAGCCTGATCGGCGTGGCCGCGTCCCCGGCCAGCTCCGCGGCCGCCGCAGCCGCGCCCTCGACGGTCACGACCGAAGCGCGCGTCGTTGCACCGTCGGGCAACGCCGTTCCGGCGGGCGGGTTCGTACCGCTCGCCCCGGGTTCAGGTTCGGGCGCAACGGGCGATACCCCGGACAAAGGCCCGTTGTGATCCGCAAACTCCTCCTCGCGCTCGCCGGCCTGCTGACGCTGGCGGCCCCCGCGCGCGCGGAGGTGTTCTACGGCATCGAGGCCAACACGATCCGCAGCGTCGATACGGTGAGCGCAGGCCCGGCGACGACCCTCGTGACCTTCGCCACGGCGCTTGCCTTCCCGGCAACGCTTGCCGTGCGTCCGAGCGACGGCATGCTTTTCTATCTCGACTCGGGGGCGGCCAATCCGAACCTGTGGCGCTGGGATCCGTCCACGCCCGCCACGCCTCCGGTGCTGCTGGGCACCCCGGGCGTCACGACCACCAACGTGATCCGCCTGGTGTTCGATTCGGCCGGGACTCTGTATGCGATGAACTCCGGGGCGGGTGCGACGCTCTGGACGCTCGACCAGAACTCCGGAGCGATCCTCACCGCCACACCCAGCACCGGAGCGGTGACGCCAGGCGGCGGCGACATCTGCGTGCATCCGTCGAGCGGCGTGATGTACATGGTCGCCTCGACCAACTTGTATACGCTGACGCCGGCCGGTGTCGTCACCCTGATCGGCGCGGTGACCGGCCTGCCGGGCGCCATGACGGGCTGCGCGTTCGACCGCGCCGGAAACCTGGTCACCTCGCCCTCGGCCACGCTCTATCGGGTCAACCCGAGCACGCTGGTTGCGACCGCGATGCCCGCGGCAACGGGCGCGCCGGCGTTCGGCGACCTGGGCACGGCGCCGTGGCGCACTTCGGACCTGCGCGTCACCAAGACCGCCTCCAGCATCACGCCCGGCAGCTCCGTCACGTTCACGGTCACGGTCACCAACGACGGTTCCGACCGCAATACGGACGTTCGCCTGAGCGACCTGCTGCCCGCGGGGCTCACCTTCGTATCCGGCGTGACGTCGCAGGGCACGTACAACTCCGCCACCGGCATTTGGCTCGTGGGCACGATGAACAGCGGTGCCGCGGCGACGCTCACTCTCACGGCGACGGTGGTGGGTGCCGCGGCCAAGACCAACACGGCCCAGGTCGCGTACGCCGATCTCTACGACTCCGACTCCACCCCGGGCAACAACGCGCCCGCCGAGGACGACCAGGCGAGCGTCACGGTCACGCCGAGTCCGGACCTGCAGATCGCCAAGACGGTCAACAGCACGTTCGCCATCGGCGTGAATGGCCTCTACACGATCGCCGTGAACAACACGCTCGGCTCCGCGCCGACCGCCGGCGCATACACCGTGACCGACGTCCTTCCCGCCGGGCTCACCTTCGTCTCGGGCGTGGGAACGGGATGGGCGTGCGGCGCGGCCGGCCAGACCGTCACCTGCACCTCCTCGACCGTGATCGCCGCGGGCGCGACGAATCCGAACAACATCACGCTCACCGTCGCGGTGGGCGCGGCCGCGGTGCCGAGCGTGACCAACACGGCGACGATCTCGGGCGGCGCCGAGGCGGCGGCGAACAACGGCAACAACAGCTCGACCAACGTGAACCCGGTTTGCGCGTCGAGCTGCCCGGACCTGCGCGTCGGCAAGACGGGGCCTGCGAGCTTCACGGTGGGAGTGGCTGGCGGCACTTACGCGCTCACAGCCAACAATACTTCCGGCGGCCTGGCGACCACCGCTTCGTACACCATCACCGATCCGCTGCCGGCGGGAATGACCCTCGCCACGGTGCCCGCGGGAACCGGCTGGAGCTGCGCGGCCAACGTGCCCGCGGCCGGCGACAACATCGTGGGCGGCGGTCGCGTCGTGTGCACCAGCGCCACGGCGATCGCGGCCGGCGCCGCGAATCCGAATGCGATCACCTTCCAGG
>JBKJYC010000287.1:0-2796 GCA_046715885.1 Usitatibacter sp. | reverse complement strand
GTTGCTACGCGGCCTTGCGTTGGCGCTTCTTCAGCTTCGCGCGGATCCGGTTCTGCTTGAGCTCGGAGAGGTACTCCACGAAAACCTTGCCCTGCAGGTGGTCCATCTCATGCTGGATGCAGGCTGCAAGAATCCCCGAGGCATTGAGGGTGAAGCGCGATCCATTCCTGTCGAGGGCGGTGACGGTGACGCTTTCGGCGCGCTCGACGTTATCGTAGACACCCGTGACCGAAAGGCACCCCTCCTGGTTCATCGCCAGGCCTTCGCGCCGGGTGATCTCCGGATTGATGAAAACGCGCAGGTCGTTCCCGTCTTCGCTTACGTCGATTACAACGATCTGCTTGTGGACATCGACCTGCGTGGCCGCAAGGCCGACGCCGGGCGCGGCGTACATGGTTTCGACCATGTCATCGACCAGCTTGCGGGTGCGGGCATCGATGTTTTCCACGCGTTCCGCCGCGGTATAAAGGCGAGGGTCGGGGTACTGCAGGATCTCAAGAATGGCCATGAAAGCTTGCTAATTGAATAGTTTATGTGCAGAATCTACCGCATTACATGAAAAGGGGGACGTAACCCCTTTTCGGCATATGGGTCCTGAGCTCCATATCCACAAGTGAGCACCGCCATGCGAAATGTAATTATAGCTTTAGTCGTCGCGGGGGCCGGTTTGGTTCCGGCGGCGGTTTGGGCGAACGGTGACGGCATGCCCCCCGATGCAAAGCGGGAACGGGCGCAGGACCAACCCAAGCGGGACGCGTCGAAGGTGACGATGGCCGATCTTGCGGCCGATGCCCCGGACGCCTATACCGTGGTCAAGGGCGACACCCTTTGGGGAATTGCCGGACGTTTCCTGAAGGACCCGTGGAAATGGCCGCAGATCTGGCAGATGAACCGCGACCAGATCAAGGATCCGCACTGGATCTACCCGGGCGACGTGATCCGTCTCGACCGTTCCGGCGCTTCGCCCTCCCTGTCCCTGCTACCCGGTGGTGCCGGCGGTGCCAGCGGTGGAACGGCTGCCGACGCGGCAGGCAATGTGCTCCGCGTCCAACCCCGCATCCGGGTCGAACCCCTTACCACAGCGGTACCCAGCATCCCGGGAAACGCAATCGGTCCGTTCTTGACCCATCCTTTGGTCGTCGAGGCGGACGGCCTGGCGCAAGCTCCCACGGTGCTCGCGACGGAAGAGAGTCGCGTGGTGGTCGGTGCGGGCAATACCGCCTATGTCGATCGGATCGGCGAGCGCGACGGTATCAACTGGCAGGTGTTCCGCGCGGGCGAAGCGCTTCGTGATCCCGAGACGAACGAGGTGCTCGGCTACGAAGCCAAGTACGTGGGTGACGCCCGCGTGAAGCGTTTCGGCAATCCGACGACGATCGAAGTCACCAAAGCCCGGCAGGAGATCAACCGGGGCGACCGCCTCGCGCCCGCGCGCGAATCGAGCTTCCCCAGCTACGTGCCGCGCGCTCCGGACAAGCCCATCAAGGGATCGATCATGTCCGTCGACGGCGGCGTCGCGGAGTTCGGCCAATTCTCCGTGATCTCCATCAACCGGGGCTCGCGTGACGGCGTCGAGGTCGGCCATGTACTGGCGACGTATCGCCGCGGCGAGATTGTGTCGCCTTCCGGACGCCCCGTAAGCGCGCTCACCACGGACTTCTGGGGCAACCTCAAGCGCTGGTGGTACACCGCGGATGCCGAGAAGGCGAGCGCCGAGACGACCGAAGGCGGGATGCTCTCCGGCAGCGCGCTGAAACTGCCGGACGAGCGCAACGGCCTGGTCTTCGTCTTCCGCGTGTTCGAGAAGATGTCGTACGCGATGGTGATGAAGTCGAACCGCCCGATCTACCTCGGCGACATCGTCCAGACACCCTAGCGCTCCACGCACGGCAGGGCGAATGGGGGCTTCGGCCCCCATTCTTTTTTTTCACGACCCGTCAGCGCGGCGTGACCGCGCCCCGTTTATCGGGCATCCTCCCGTTCCCCGCAACCCACGCCAGCTCCCTTGTCACCGGAAATCACCGCGCGCGACGACCGCGTCGCCTGGCTTCGCCTCACGCTTGCTCCCGGCGTATTCGAGCCCTGGCAGCGCGCGTTGCTGCGCGAGTTCGGGACGCCGGACAAGGCGTTGGGCGCTTCCGTGCAGTCGGCCGAGAAAGTGGTGCCCCGGCACGTGGCGGAAGGGTTGGTGCAAGGCCCGCCCGAGGCCGCTGTCGAACGGGCGATTCGTTGGCTCGAAGACCCCGGCCACCATCTCGTCACGCTTGCCGATGCGCGGTACCCGCTGCCGTTGCTGCAGATCGCCGATCCCCCGACCGTGCTCTATGTCATCGGCCGCATCGAGCTCCTGAACGCGCCATGCCTCGCCATCGTCGGCAGCCGCAATGCGACGGCGCAGGGGATGCAGGATGCGCAAGCTTTTGCGCAAGCGCTCTCGGAGTCGGGACTCACGATCGTGAGCGGCCTCGCACTCGGCATCGATGCGGCCGCGCATCGGGGTGGGCTGGCCGGGCGCGGGTCGAGCATTGCGGTCCTCGGCACGGGCGCCAACACCGTCTATCCAAAGCGAAACACCGAGCTGGGCGCGCAGCTCGCGGCAAAAGGCGTATTGATCAGCGAGTTTCCCCTCGGCACCGCCCCGGAGAAGGAAAACTTCCCGCGCAGGAACCGCCTGATCAGCGGGCTCGCGCGCGGCGTGCTCGTGGTCGAGGCGGCGCTGCGCAGCGGCTCGCTCATCACCGCGCGGGAAGCAACCGACCAGGGGCGCGAGGTGTTCGCGATTCCGGGCTCGATCCA
>JBKJYC010000286.1:0-4280 GCA_046715885.1 Usitatibacter sp. | reverse complement strand
CTCACCGCCGAGGGCATGCCGCAGATCTCGAGCGACTTCCGCATCTGGACCGTGAAGCTCAAACCCGGCATCCACTTCGCCGACGACCCGGCCTTCAAGGGCAAGAAGCGCGAGCTGGTCGCAAGGGACCTCGAGTACGCGATCAAGCGCTTCCGCGACTTCAAGAACCGCAGCCCCTACGAGTGGCTGTTCGAGAACAAGATCGTCGGGCTGGACGAGGCCGCGGAAACGGCGAAGAAGACCGGGCGCTTCGACTACGACGCGAAGATCGCGGGCCTCGAGGTTCGCGACAAGTACACCATCAGCTTCAAGCTGAAGGAGCCGGACTACAACTTCCTCTACGTGATGGCGATGGCCATCGTGGTGCCGGTGGCGCGCGAGGTGGTCGAGGCCTACGGCGAGGACACGATGGGTCACCCGGTGGGAACCGGGCCCTACGCCCTCAAGGAGTGGGTGCGCCGCTCCAAGATCGTTCTCGAGAAGAACCCCAACCACCGCGGCTACGAGCTCGACGTGCGCTACGCCGACCCGAAGGACGAGTGGGACCGGCGCGCCATCGACGCGTTGCGCGGCAAGCGCCTTCCCCTCATCGACCGCGTCGAGATCTACCCCATCGAGGACGAGCAGCCGCGCTTCCTCGCGTTCCTGAACAAGGAGCACGACATCCTGGACGAGACGCCGTTTGCGTTCATCCACCAGGTGCTGCCGAACGGAAAGCTGGCGCCCAACCTCGCGAAGCAGAACATCTCGGTGTTCCAGGAGCTGCAGCCCGAGATCACCTACTACGCGTTCAACATGAGCGACAAGGCCGAGGGCAAGCCCAATCCCGTGGGCGGCTACACGCCCGAGCGCGTGGCGCTGCGCCGCGCGCTGGTGCTGGCGCACGACCGGGGGCGCGAGATCGAGATCATCCGCAAAGGCCAGGCCATGGCGGCGGAAACGCCCATCGCGCCCGGCGTGGTGGGCTACGACCCGCAATTCCGCTCCGGCGCCCAGGAGTACGACGTCGCGAAGGCGAAGGCGCTGCTGGACATGTTCGGCTACCTCGACCGCGATGGCGACGGCTGGAGGGAGCAGCCCGACGGCAAGCCGCTGGTGATCGGCCACAAGTACAACGCGGGCAGCCAGGAGAACCGCCAGTTGGCCGAGCTGTACGTGAAGTCGCTGGCCGACGTGGGGCTGCGCATGGAAGCCGAGGCGGTGCAGTTCGCCGACCTGCTCAAGGACAAAAAGGTCGCCAACTACGTGACCGCGCAGTCCGCCTGGATCGCTGACTACCCGGATGCGCAGAATTTCCTGCAGCTGCTCTACGGCCCGAACACCGGCCAGTCGAACGAGTCCGAATTCAAGCTGCCCGAGTACGACAAGCTCTACGAGCGATCGCAGGGGCTGCCCGACAGCGCCGAGCGCAACGCCGTCTACCGCGAGATGAACCGCCTGATCCTCGCGTATGCGCCGTGGCGACTCGGTGTGCACCGCATCTTCAACCACCTGCAGTACCCTTGGGTGAAGGGCTACAAGAAGCACCCGATCCTCTATACCAACTTCAAGTACCTGGATCTCGACGCGGCGGCCCAGCAGGTCGCGCTGAAGTGAAGCAGGCGGCACCCACAAGGAGACGCGCATGACCGCGTACGTCGTAAGACGCCTCTGGCAGATGATCCCGACCCTCGCGGGCGTGATCCTGCTCATCTTCTTCCTGTTCAACTGGGTGGGGGGCGACCCCGCGCAGGTGCTGGCCGGGAAGATCTCCAACCCGGAGCAGATCGCCAACATCCGCAAACAGCTCGGCGTCGACGAGCCCTTCTGGTACCAGCTCTGGGTGTTCGTGAAGCAGGTCTTCACGTTCGACTTCGGACGCAGCTGGTCCACCAACGAGGAGGTGTCGCGCATCCTGCTCACGCGCGTCGGGCCCACGCTCACCATCATGGCGCCGGTGCTGCTGATCGAGACTCTCCTCGCGGTCACCTTCGCGATCATGGTCGCCTACGTGCGCGGCACGCTCACCGACCGCATGATCATGATCATCTGCACCACGGCGATGTCGATCAGCTTCCTGGTCTACATCATCGTCTTCCAGTGGCTGTTCGGCTTCATCCTCGGCTGGTTTCCGGTGCAGGGATGGAGCGAGAGCTTCTGGAAGAACATCTCCACCTACGCGCCGCTGCCGATCATGCTCGCCGTCGCGGTCGGCCTGGCGCCCCAGCTTCGCCTCTATCGCTCGTTCTTCCTCGAGGAGATCAACCAGGACTACGTGCGCACCGCCCGCGCCAAGGGCCTGCCGGAGAAGAAGGTGATGATGAAGCACGTGCTGAGGAACGCGCTGATCCCGATCCTCACCAACATCGGCATCTATCTGCCGAGCGTCTTCGTGGGCTCCTTCCTGCTGGAGGTCTTCTTCTCGATCCCCGGCCTGGGCCGCGAGATCATCACCGCGGTGAACCGCAGCGACTTCCCGGTGATCAAGGCGGTGACGGTGTACCTCGCCATGCTCACCATGATCATCAACCTGCTGGTCGACGTGATGTACAAGTACGTCGATCCGCGCGTCTCGTTCAAGTGACGAGAGGAGAAGAGCGCATGCGATTCCTTTCCCTCGTCATCCCCGCGCAGGCGGGGATCCACCTCGCCCGGAGCCGCCCATGAGCGCAGTCCTCACCAACAACATCCCGCCGGTCCGCCAGGAGTCGCCTGGACTCTGGACGCTCGCGTGGCGCCGGCTCCTGCAGGACCGGGTCGGCATGATCTCGCTGGCCATTGTCGTGCTCTTCCTCGTGATGATGCTGGCCTCGTTCTTCGGCGTGATCGCCAAGGAATGGAGCAAGGAATCCGGCGTGTCCTATGCCAACCCCGCGTTCCTCGCCGGCCAGGAGAACCTAGAGGCCCGGGCGGTCACCAACGAGCGCTACGCCACCAAGGCTGCGCCGGTGGATCTCTCCGACGTCGACCCGCTCGCCCCGCGCTACAAGGAGTGGGAGGAGCGCGCCGCGAAGATCGCCGTGACCGAGACCAAGAGGGCCGAGACGCTGCCCTTCGGCGGCGACAAGTGGGGCCGCGACGTCCTGCTGAAGGCCATCAAGGGCTCGGAAGTGTCGATCTTCGTCGGCCTGACGGCGGCGATCTTGGCGACCCTCATCGGCACCGTGCTGGGGGCGATGGCGGGCTACTGGGGCGGCAAGACCAACGACTTCCTCGAGTGGTTCTACAACATCTTCACCTCGATCCCGTACATCCTGCTCATCCTCGCCTTCGCGGCGGTGTTCAAGAAGGGCCTGGACACGATCATCGTCATCCTGGCGCTCACCGGGTGGACAGGCATCTACCGCCTGGTGCGCGCCGAGTACATCAAGCACAGCGCGCGCGAGTACGTGAAGGCGGCGCAGGCCATCGGCGCCTCGCACCTGTCGCGCATGTTCGTGCACATCCTGCCGAATGCCAGCCACGTGATCCTGGTGCAGCTCTCGCAGCACGTGGTGAGCTTCATCAAGGCCGAGGTGATCCTGTCCTTCCTGGGGCTCGGGGTCCCGGTGGACATGGTCTCCTGGGGCACGATGCTCGCCGAGGCGCAGAACGAGCTCGTGATCGGCAAGTGGTGGCAGCTGTTCGCCGCGGGCGCCAGCATGGCGGTGCTCGTGACGGCGTTCTCGCTGTTCACCGATTCCCTGCGCGATGCCCTCGACCCGAAGCTGAAATGACCGCCATGGCCGACCAACCGATCCTGCAAGTCAAGAACCTCGACGTGCGCTTCCGCATCGACCGGAAGCAGGAGCCTTTCCCGGCCGTGAAGGGCATCTCCTTCGACGTGCCCACCAACACCACGGTGGCGCTCGTCGGCGAATCCGGCAGCGGCAAGAGCGTCACCGCGATGTCGATCCTGGGCCTGCTGCCCGAGAACGCGATCATTTCTCCGGAAAGCGAAATCCTGTACGCGGGCCGCAACCTGGTGCGCGCCCCCTTGAGCGAGATGCAGGCGATCCGCGGCAAGGAGATCACCGTGATCTTCCAGGAGCCGATGACGTCGCTGAACCCGGTGTTCCCCGTCGGGGACCAGATCGGCGAGGTCCTGCGCCTGCACATGGGCATGGGCATGCGCGCGGCGCGCGATCGCACCGTCGAGCTGCTGAACGAGGTCGGCATTCCCAACCCCCAGCTGCGGGTGCATTCCTTTCCGCACGAGCTCTCCGGCGGCCAGCAGCAGCGCGTGATGATCGCCATGGCGATCGCGTGCGAGCCCAAGCTGCTGATCGCCGACGAGCCCACACCGCGCTCGACGTCACGAT
>JBKJYC010000285.1:0-6565 GCA_046715885.1 Usitatibacter sp. | reverse complement strand
GTACTCCGGCGTGAAGTTCAAGCACGTGCTGCTGCCGGTGTGGATCTCCGCCTACCGCTACCGCGACAAGGTCTACCGCTTCCTCATCAACGGCCAGACCGGCGAGGTGGCGGGCGAGAGTCCGATGTCGTGGCAGAAGGTCACCCTGCTCGTCATCGGGATCCTCGTGGTGGTCCTGCTGGCGCTGATTTTCGGAAGCCGCTAGGCCTGCTTCACCATCGTCGCGCCGTCGGAGACTTCGAACTTGCCGGGCCCCTCGACGTTGAGCGTCTTCACCACCCCATCGTCGACCAGCATCGAGTAGCGGTTGCTGCGAACGCCCAGGCCGCGGGCGGAGAGGTCGAGCGTGAGGCCCAGCTTCTTCGCGTAGTCGGCGCTGCCGTCGGCCATGAAGCGGATCTTGCCGTTGGCCTTCTGGTCGCGGGCCCAGGCGCCCATCACGAAGGCGTCGTTGACGGAGAGGCACCACACCTCGTCCACGCCCTTCGCCTTGAGGGCGCCCAGGTTGTCCACGTAGCTCGGCACGTGCTTCGCGGAGCAGGTGGGCGTGAAGGCGCCGGGGAGCGCGAAGATGGCGATCTTCTTGCCCTTCACCAGGTCCTCCACCTTGAACGTATTCGGGCCGACTGTGCAGCCATTGCCTTCGACCTCGATGAACTCCTGCAGCGTGCCTTCTGGCAGGCGGTCGCCGACCTTGATCGTCATGACGCTTCTCCTGGCTGTGGATGGGACTCGTTGAGGAAATCAGGCTGCCGAGGCGGCGCGGCGGAAGCTGGCGAGCGCGATGCCGGTGGCCACGAAGAGCCCGCCCAGGCCGCGGTTGACCCAGCGCAGGCGCCCGGGATCCTTCATCACGCGCAGCACGCGGGCCGCGAGCGCGGTGTAGCCGATCATGATGACCAGGTCCACCGCGAAAGTCGTGGCGGCCAGGACGGTGTACTGCAGCGCCTGCGGGCGGGCCACGTCGATGAACTGCGGCAGCACGGCGACGAAGAAGATGATTCCCTTGGGATTGGTGAGGTTCACCAGGAATCCGTGGAGAAAAACCGCGCGCACGGTGGTGGCCGCATCGGGCTCGTCCTCGAAGGCCCGGGGCTCCGAGCGCCAGGTGGCGACGCCGAGGTAGATCAGGTAAGCCACGCCAATCCATTTCACCACGGTGAAGTGCGTCTCGGAGGCGAGCAGCAAGGCGCCCAGGCCCACCGCCACCACGACCACGTGGATGAGGTTCGCCACCTGCATGCCCACCGCATTCCACGCCCCCAGCTTCACGCCGTGATGCAGGCCGCTGCGGATGCTCGAGAACACGCCGGGTCCGGGCGTGACCGAAAGCACGATGGCGGCGAGAAAGTAAGTAAGCCAGACCGACAGTTCCATCAACGTCCCGTTTCGATGGCGCGCGCCGCGATCCGGTCGATGAGCCCCGGGGCAACCAGCTTCAGCCAAAGGGCCATTTTACCGCGAGCCGTCATGATCACCTCGCGCCGGCGCGACTCGATGGCGCCGACGATGATCCGTGCGCACTCCTCGACCCCCATCACCTCGTCCTCCTTCACGGGGCTCACCTGGATGGGCTTGCCGTCCGGGCCGCTGGCGTTCTCGCGAATGCCGGTGGCGACGAAGCCCGGGTAGATCATCGTCACGGTGACGCCCGAGCCGGCGAGCTCGATGCGCAGCGAGTCGAAGAAGCCGGCCATCGCATGCTTGCTCGCGGCGTAGCCGGTGCGCGTCGGCACGCCGGTGCGCCCCGCGAGGCTGGAGATGCCGACCACGCGGCCGCGCGCCATCTTCAGGTAGCGCAGCGCGTGGTGCGTGCAGTAGACCGCGCCCATGTAGTTCACCTGCATGATGCGCTGCAGGATCGACATGTCGTCGATGTCCTCGAAGCGCGCCCACATCGTGGCGCCCGCGTTGTTCACCAGGATGTCGATGCGTCCGAAGGCGAGCGCCGTCGAGGACATGATGTTGCGGCAGTCGTCCTCGATCGCGACGTCGGCCCGGACCGTGATCACCTTCGCTCCCCTGGCGCGGCAGCGCTGCGCGACGGCGTCGAGCTCGGAGAGGTTGCGCGCCGCGAGCGCCAGCAGCGCTCCGCGCTGCGCGAGCTGCACGGCGAGCTCCGCGCCGATGCCCTTGGAGGCGCCGGTGATCACCACCACGTTGTTCCTCACTTTTCGGTCTCGGGGTCGGGGATGTGGTTGAAGGCGATGTGCAGGCCGCCGCGGTCGCGCGCCGTGTGCGCGCGGGCGAAGTACACCGCCAGCCGGCCGCAGCGCACGTTCAGCTTGTACAGCGTCCGGTTGATCGCCTTGGAACGATCCTCGGAGGCGAAGAGCGATCCCGTGTGATTCGCTTCCGCGACGAAGTCCGAGAACGCCATGCCCACCTGGAGGATGGTGCGCCGCTGCTTCGGCCGCTTCGCCCAGAGCGATTCCAGCACGTGCAGGAAGGACATCGTGTCCTGCGTATCGACCAGGCGCATGTCCGCGTCCCAGCGCGTGCCATCGAGGTACTTGAGGCCGATCGACATGCGCCCGGCGTAATAGCCGGCCTTGCGCAGCCGCATCGCCGCCTTCTGGACCAGGCGGTTCAGCACCGCCTCGGCATGCTCCGGATTGCGCCGGTCGGGACCCAGCACGCTCGAGTGGGAGATCGAGCCCGTCCGCGTCTCTCGATTCGCCATCTCCTCGCCGCGGATGCGGTCGTACATGATGTCGCCCCCCACCCCGCCCCAGACGGCGCGCAGCTCGTCCTTCGAGCGCGCGGCGAGATCACGCACCGTGCGGATGCCTTCGCGGTGCAGGCGCTTCTCCATCTGCTTGCCCACGCCGGAGAGCGCGCGCACATCCAGGTGGAAGAGGCGCTCCGGCAGCTCGGAGCGCTCGATGACCACGAGCCCGTCGGGCTTCACCAGGTTGGAGGCGGTCTTGGCGATGAACGTATTGGGCCCGATGCCGATCGAGGTGCGCAGGTGCTCGCCGATGTGCGCGGCGAGCGTGGCCTTCACCTTGACGGCGATGTCGCGCGCCTTGG
The DNA here is from genome assembly GCA_046715885.1 of Usitatibacter sp. Classification (GTDB taxonomy): domain Bacteria; phylum Pseudomonadota; class Gammaproteobacteria; order Burkholderiales; family Usitatibacteraceae; genus Usitatibacter. The sequence goes on along the minus strand of JBKJYC010000285.1, from coordinate 3,532 downwards.
CGGGATCGCGCCAGCGGCCGGTGAGCTCGCAGTCCATCTCGTCGATGGAGAGGACGGCGCGCACGGGGACCACGGAATCGACTGCCGCCACCGCGCGATGGTGGTAGTCGATGTAGGGCTCGTGGCGCGCGACCACGAACTCGATGCCGGGACAAAGCCGGCGCGCCTCCGCGACCCTGGTGCCGGTCTTCACGCCGAAGGTCTTCGCCTCGACGCTGGCCGCGATGCACACCGTGGTGTCCGCCAGCATCGGAACCACGCCCAGCGGCTTGCCGCGCAGGCGCGGCTCGGCCTGCTGCTCGACCGAGGCGAAATAGGAATTGAAGTCGACCAGGAGCGAGCGCAGCGTCACGGCGCGCTCTTCGCGGCCCCGTCCGTCGCTTCCATGAACTTGCGGCGGAACGCGAGGGGGTCGGCGATGTTTCGCATCGGCGAGATCGCCGTGCCGGCCCCGGTGATGATGATGGTGCCGAAACCGAGCATTCGCGCCCAGAAGCCCTGCTCGACGCGCAGGGCCTCGACCTTGTCGATGTTGATCTCCACCGTCTGGCGCTTGATGAAGCCGAATTTCGCGATCACCCGCTTGTTGGTGATGGCGATCTCGGTGGTGCGCGACTGGACCCACGCGTCGATGAGGAAGTACAGCCCGACGAGGATCGGCAGCAGCAGCACGCCCAGGAGGATGCGCGGCAGGAGCGCCCACCACGAGATGCGCGCCCGGTGGACCAGCGTCTCGCCGGGGATGAGGGAATCGTCGATGTACGACACGGCTATTCCGGCAGGTCGGTCGCCGCGACGAAGGCCGCGACCATGGCCTCGAGGCCTCGGGCGTCCGCTTCGTCGAAGCGCGCGGGCTTCGGGCTGTCGAGGTCGAGCACGCCGAGCACGCGGCCGTCCCTCAGCACCGGCACCACGATCTCGCTGCTGGACGCGCTGTCGCAGGCGATGTGGCCGGGAAATTCGTGCACGTTCGGGACCAGTACGGTGTGGCGGTCGCGTGCCGCCGTTCCGCACACGCCCCTGCCGAGGGGGATGCGCACGCACGCGGGCTTGCCCTGGAACGGGCCCAGCACCAGCTGGCCGCCCTTGAGCCAGTAGAAGCCCGCCCAGTTGAGGTCCGCGAGGGTGTGAAATACCAGCGCGGCGAGGTTCGCCGCGTTGGCCGTGGCATCGCGCTCGCCGGCCAGAAGCGCGCGGGCGTGCTCGAGCAACAGGGCGTGCAGCTCGGAAGTGGAAGCGCCCGGGAGATCGACGAGGGTGTGCATGGTTTCGCGCGAAGTGATCGGCCAGCTTACCACCTCGCTCAGGGCCGAAAAGGGGTGGTCGCGGCTCGTGAAGAAGGGCCCGGAGCTCCCTGCAGCGCCGGGCCCGCGAGCCGCGGTAGGAGGCAGCCGCGGCAGGCAATCCCGCGGCTATCCGCGCAATCTAGCGGCACGACGGCGCGGGTGCCGGCCGATTTCGCCCCGGTGTCGAAGAGGGTTTTGCATCCGCCTTATAATCCCGCACTCCTCTCGGTGCGACCTCCCATGTTCCCCAACCCAATCGCCGCCGCAGCGCTCCTGTGCGCCGCCCTCCCGCTCATGGCCCAGACGATCGATCCCGATGCCGCGAAGCCGCCCGCGGCCGCGAAGAAGCCCAAGGTGATGGTGAAGTTCGGCGACCGGCGTGTCGACAACTACTACTGGCTGCGTGAGAAGGACAACCCGGAGGTCATCGACTACCTCAAGGCGGAGAACGCGTACCACGAAGCGGTGATGAAGCCGCTGGAGGGTTTCCGGGGCAAGCTCTACAAGGAGATGCTCGCACGCATCAAGGAAACCGACGAGAGCGTCCCCTACCGCCGCAAGGGCCATTGGTATTACCAGCGCGAGGTGGAGGGCAAGCAATACCCGATCTATTGCCGCCGCAAGGGCACGATGGACGCGCCCGAGGAGGTGATCCTCGACGTGAACGTGCTGGCCGAGGGCAAGAAGTTCACGGCCGTGGGCCTGATGGACCTGAGCCCCGACGCCAGCAAGCTCGCCTACACCGTGGACTTCACCGGCTTTCGCCAGTACACGCTGCACGTGAAGGACCTCGTCGCCGGCACGCTCGCACCCGATCGCATCGAACGCGTCACCTCCGCCACCTGGGCCGCCGACGGCAAGACGCTCTTCTACGTCGAGGAGCATCCGGAGAACAAGCGCAGCTACCACTTGTACCGCCACGTGCTCGGGGCGCCGGCGAGCGAGCTTGTCTACGAGGAGAAGGACGAGACCTTCGACATCGGCGTGGGCGGCACGCGCAGCGAGAAGTACATCGTGATGTCGTCGATCGCCAAGGACACGAGCGAGGCGCGCGTGCTGCCCGCGGACCAGCCGACGGGCGAGTTCCGGGTCATCGAGAAGCGCCGCAAGGGCCACGAGTACTTCCTCGACCACCACGAGGGCGAGTTCTTCATCCGTACCAACGACAAGGGCAAGAACTTCCGCGTCGTGCGCACGCCGGTCGATGCCCCCGGCCAGGGGAACTGGAAGCAGGTCGTCGCCCCGCGCAAGCTCGTGATGGTCGAGGACATCGAGATGTTCAAGGGCTTCTGGGTGGCCCAGGAGCGCGACAACGGGTTGCTGAAGCTGCGCATCACCGACTTCGCCACCGGGGCGCACCACTTCCTCGAGGTGCCCGAGCAGGTGTATTCGACCTACTCCGGCACCAACGTCGAGTACGAAACCGGCACCTTCCGCTTCATCTACGAGAGCCTGGTCACGCCGAAGACCTGGTACGACTACGAGATCGCGAAGCGTGAGAAGAAGTTCCTGAAGCAGCAGCCCGTGCTGGGCGGCTATGACCCCCAGGAGTACGCCTCGGAAGCGCTGATGGCCGCGTCGAAGGACGGCACGAAGGTGCCGATCTCGCTGGTCTACAAGAAGTCGCTGCGCAAGGGGCCGCAGCCGCTGCTGCTCTACGGCTACGGCTCCTACGGAATCCCCATGGACCCCTGGTTCCGCTCCACGCGCATCTCGCTCCTCGACCGCGGGATGATCTTCGCCATCGCGCACGTGCGCGGCGGCGGCGACCGCGGGCGCACCTGGTACGACGCGGGCAAGCTCCTGAGGAAGAAGAACACCTTCACCGACTTCGTCGCCGTGGCCGAGTCGCTGGTCCGCCGCAAGTACACCGCGCCCGACCGCCTCGTGATCCAGGGCGGGAGCGCCGGGGGCCTGCTCATGGGCGCGGTCGTGAACATGCGCCCCGGACTCTTCAAGGCCGTGGTGTCGCAGGTGCCGTTCGTGGACGTGGTCACGACGATGCTCGATCCATCGCTCCCCCTCACCGTGGTCGAGTACCTCGAGTGGGGCAACCCCAACGTGGAGAAGTACTACCGCTACATGAAGTCGTACTCGCCCTACGACAACCTGAAGAAGCGCGCCTACCCCGCGATGCTGGTGGAGACGTCGCTGCACGACAGCCAGGTGATGTACTGGGAGCCCGCCAAGTACGTCGCCAGGCTGAGGGAGCTGCGCACCGACACGAACCCCGTGCTCCTCAAGAC
>JBKJYC010000284.1:0-5108 GCA_046715885.1 Usitatibacter sp. | reverse complement strand
CTCTTGATGCGCTGCAGGGCGATCGGGTCCTTGGACAGGTCGAGGCCGTGCTGCTTGCGGAACTCGTCCACGATGTAGTCGATCACGCGCTCGTCGAAGTCCTCGCCGCCGAGGAAGGTGTCGCCGTTGGTGGAGAGCACCTCGAACTGGTGCTCGCCCTCGACGTTGGCGATCTCGATGATCGAGATGTCGAACGTGCCGCCGCCCAGGTCATACACTGCGATCTTGCGGTCGCCTTCCTTCTTGTCGAGGCCGAAGGCGAGCGCGGCGGCCGTGGGCTCGTTGATGATGCGCTTCACGTCCAGGCCCGCGATGCGTCCGGCGTCCTTGGTCGCCTGGCGCTGGGAGTCGTTGAAGTACGCCGGCACCGTGATCACGGCCTCGGTGACGGTCTCGCCGAGATAGTCCTCGGCGGTCTTCTTCATCTTGCGCAGGATCTCGGCGGACACCTGCTGGGGCGCGATCGTCCTGCCGCGCACCTCGACCCAGGCGTCGCCGTTGTCGGCCTTGACGATCTTGTAGGGCATCAGGCCGATGTCCTTTTGCGTTTCCTTCTCCTCGAACCTGCGGCCGATGAGGCGCTTCACCGCGTAGACGGTGTTCTTCGCGTTGGTGACCGCCTGGCGCTTGGCCGGGGCACCGACGAGGATCTCGTCGTTCTCGGTGTAGGCGACCACCGAGGGCGTGGTGCGCGCGCCCTCGCTGTTCTCCAGGACCTTGGGCTTGCCGCCCTCCATGATGGCGACGCACGAGTTCGTGGTGCCGAGGTCGATGCCGATGATCTTTGCCATTTTGATGTCCTGTCGGGATGTCTGAACTTGTACGGGAAGTGAGGCTATTCGGGGCGCTTTTCAACCGGCTTCGCTACCGTGACGAGGGCCGGTCGCAGCACCCGGTCGTGGAGGGCGTAGCCCTTCTGCAGCAATTGGACGACGCTATTGGGCTCCTGGGCGCTCTCGACCTGGCTGATGGCCTGGTGCAGGTGCGGGTCGAACTTCTCCCCCGGCGCCGGCACGATGGGCTTCAGGGAGAACTTCTCGAACACGGCATCGAGCTGGCGCGCGGTGAGCTCCACGCCTTCCTTGAACGATTCGATCGACGTGTTCTCGACCGTGAGCGCCGCGTCGAGGCTGTCCTTCACGCCCAGCAGCGCGGAGGCGAACGACTCGACCCCGTACTTGTGCGCCTTGGTGACGTCCTCGGCTCCGCGGCGACGCACGTTCTCGGTCTCGGCCTTGGCGCGCAGCCATTCCTCGCGCAGCTTCTCGGCCTCGCCGAAGGCCTCGGTGAGCTTCACCTCGAGCTGCGTCAAGCGCTCGTCGGTCTGCGCGGAGTTGGCGGCCGGCGCCGGCTCGGAGGGGCTGCCGGCGCTCTGAAATTCATTGACTCCCACAAAAAATCTCCATTAAAACATATGGTTGTCTAGGTACGTGGGGGTGGCCCAGGGGATTTCAAGGGCCACGGCGGGACTTACTTCTTGGCGTCGCTGAAGAGGATCCAGCTGGTGATCGTGGTGATCACGCTGAAGAGCAGGGAGCCCACCAGCGCCGCGACGAAGCCCGTCACCGTGAAGCCCTGAACGACTTCGGCCACGAACCAGAACAGCAGGGCGTTGATCACGAACAGGAAAAGCCCGAGGGTGAGGAGCGTCACCGGCAACGTGAGGATGACGAGGATGGGCCGGACGACCGCGTTCACCAGCCCCAGCACCAGCGCCGCGATGAGCGCCGCCGTGAAACTGCCGACCTGGACCCCGGGATAGAGATACGCCACCAGGAGCAGGGCTCCGGCGTTAATGATCCAGCGGGCGAGCAGCGTGAGCATCGAGGTTCTCCTGGGCGATCGCCGCGAGCGCGGTCATGAAAGCCGGCGTGTCGTTGGTGGTCGCAATGTAATGGAGCTCCTTGCCTCCGGATTCAAGGAAGCGGGCCTTGGCTTCCTGGGCGATCTCCTCGAGGGTCTCGAGGCAGTCGGCGGCGAAGCCCGGGCAGATGACGTCCACCCGGCGCGTCCCCGCGGCGCCGAGCTGCTCGAGCGTGGGCGCGGTATAGGGCTGCAGCCACTCGGCCTTGCCGAAGCGCGACTGGAAGGTCGCCACGGTGCGTGCGTCGTTCCACCCCAGCTCCGTGGCGATGAGCCGCGCGCTCTCCAGGCATTGCCCGGGATAGGGATCGCCCCGGTCGGCGACCGCCTTGGGGATGCCGTGGAAGCTCATCACCAGCTTGTCGGGCCGGCCGTGCTTCATCCAGTAGTCGTTCACGTTCTTCGCCACCGCCTTCACATAGGCGGGGTGCGCGTGGAAGTCGCGCACCAGGCGCAGCGCCGGTACCGGCCGCATGCGCTTGGCCGCACGCTTCAGCGCGTCGCCCGCGCTGCCCGTCGTGCTTCCGGCGTATTGCGGATACATCGGGATCACCACGATGCCCTCGGCTCCCTTCTCCGCCAGCTCCGCCAGGCCCGCGGCGATCGAGGGCTTGCCATAGCGCATCGCGTAGGCGACCGGGACCACGGCCTTGAACCGCTCGCCGAGGTAGCCGCGCAGGAGCTGCGACTGCCGCGAGGTGTAAACCCGGAGAGGCGAGCCGTCGTTCATCCAGATGCTCGCGTATTTTTTCGCCGTCTTCGCGGGCCGGAGGGGAAGGATGAAGAGGTACAGGATCGGCAGCCACACGGCGCGCGGGATTTCCACCACGCGCGGGTCGGAGAGGAACTCGCGCAGGTAGCGGCGCACCGCCGCGGGCGTCGGCTCGTCGGGCGTGCCGAGGTTCACCAGGAGCACGCCGGGGCGAAAGGAGGGCACCTAGCTTTGCGAGAGGGCGGAGGAGACCAGCTTCGCGGTCACGTCGACGATGGGAATGACGCGCTCATAGGCCATGCGCGTCGGGCCGATCACGCCCACTGTGCCGACCACGCGCCCATCCACCTCGTAGGGCGCCGTCACGATGGAGAACTCGTCCAGCGGCACCAGCTGCGACTCCCCGCCGATGAAGATCTTCACGCCCTCGGCGGTCTCGCTCTTCTCGAGCAGGTCGAGCAGCTGTGTCTTGGTGTCGAACAGGTCGAAGAGCCCGCGCAGGCGCTGCAGGTCGGAGGAAATGTCGAGGAGGTTGCGTCCGCCGGAGATGACGACGTCCTCGCGAGTGTCCTTCAGCGCCTCGCTTCCGGCTTCCATGGCCGCCTTCATGAGCGACGAGATGTCCCGATGCAGGTCGGCCAGCTCGCCGCGGATGCGCTGGTGCATCACGTCGATATCGAGGCCTGCATAGTGCTGGTTGATGTAGTTGGCCGCCTGCTGGAGCTGCGCCGGGCTGTAGGGACGGTCGGTGACGAGCACGCGGTTCTGCACCTCGCCGTCGCTCGCCACGATGATCAGCAGCACGCGCTGCTCGGCCAGGCGGAAGAACTCCACATGCCGCAAGGCCGCGCCGCGGCGCTTTGGCGTCACCACCACGCCCGCGAAGTGCGTGAGGTCGGAGAGCAGTTGCGAGGCGGTGGCGATGACGCGGTGCGGGTCGTCGGGCACCACGCGCTCCTCCAACTGCTGGCGCTCCACTTCCTCCATGGGCTGCACCGTGAGCAGCGTGTCGACGAAGAACCGGTAGCCCTTGTGCGTCGGCACGCGCCCCGCCGAGGTATGGGGGCTCGCGACGAAGCCCATCTCCTCCAGGTCGGCCATCACGTTGCGGATGGTGGCCGGCGAGAGCTCGAGGGATGAGAACTTCGACAAGGCGCGCGAGCCCACCGGCTGGCCCTCGGCGATATACCGCTCGACCAGGATCTTCAGCAGGCTTTGCGCACGGTCGTTCAGCATGAATGCCATTAAATCAGAAAATGAACCACGGAAGGCGCGGAAGCCACGGAAGAAAAGCCGAGCGGCCGGGTTGCGTGCGTTCCGTGTCTTCCGCGGTTCATTTTCTGATTAAATGGCCGTCCATGGCTTACGCCTTCAAGACCGCCGCGATCGTCGGCAAGAGCGACGCCGCGAGCGTGCCGGCCCTCGAGGTGCTCGCCTCGACGCTGCGCCGTCGCGGCGTGAGGATCGTGATGGACCCGCGCACCGCGGGCGCCGCGCGCACCGCGCCCGACGAAACGATGCCGATGGAGCAGCTGCCGAAGAAGGCCGACCTCGCCATCGTCGTTGGCGGCGATGGCACGCTGATCTCCTGCGCGCGCCTGATGGCCCCCCACGGCGTGCCGCTCGTGGGCGTGAACCTGGGCCGCCTGGGCTTCCTCACCGACATCCAGGCCGACCGCATCGGGCCGTCCATCGATTCGATCCTCGACGGCGAGTACGCCCCGGAGAGCCGCATGCTCCTCGAGGGTTCGGTGATGCGGGGCGGCAAGAAGATCCTGTCGACCGTCGCCATGAACGACGTCGTCGTCAGCCGCGGAGCCGCGGGCAGCATGATCGAGTTCTCGGTCAACGTGGACGGGGAGTTCATCTATGCGCTGCGCGGCGACGGCTTGATCGTCGCCACGCCCACCGGCTCGACCGCCTATGCGCTCTCCGCCGGCGGGCCGATCCTGCACCCCGCGCTCGCGGCCCTGGCCCTCGTCCCGATCAACCCGCACACGCTCTCCAACCGCCCGGTAGCCATCCGCAGCGAGTCGAAAGTCGAGATCATGCTGATCCGCGGCGAGGACGCGAGAGCCAACTTCGACGTGCAGTCCCACCAGGTGCTCGAGCTGGGAGACATCGTCGCCGTCGTCGGCGCCCCGAAGCCGGCCATCCTTCTTCACCCGCCCAACTACCGCTACTTCTCCATGCTGCGCAACAAGCTGCACTGGAACGAGCGCAATACCTGACGAACTGAGCCCGGTGCCTCGCGCTTCACGCCTTTCCTGATGCTTCGCGCCCTGTCCATCCGCGACTACGTGATCGTGGACCGCCTCGACCTCGAGCTCGGTCCCGGCTTCTCCACCCTCACCGGCGAGACTGGCGCGGGCAAGTCCATCCTCATCGACGCGCTCGCCCTCGCCCTGGGTGGCCGGGCGGAAGCGGGCGTCGTGCGCGCCGGCGCCGAGCGCTCGGAAGTGACGGCCGAGTTCGAGCTGGCCGGGCCGGGAGGCGCGCGCGCATGGCTTGCCGCGAACGACCTGGAGGAAGG
>JBKJYC010000283.1:0-3985 GCA_046715885.1 Usitatibacter sp. | reverse complement strand
GTACGGGTGTTGCGGGTCTTGCGAGCCATGACGGGTCCTTTGGGGATTCGGGAGAGTACGGCTCGCACTCTACGGAGCGCCTGTAGAGCATTGTTTCTAAACTTCCGATCCTCGCTCTGGGGCCGGCGGGGCCGGAGTGTATCATTCGTCGCAAAACGAACCGGCTTCCCAGGAGGAATTCCATGTCCTATTTCGTGACCGGCGGAACCGGCTTCATCGGCCGATTCCTCATCGACAACCTGCTCAAGCGCGAGGGCACCGTGTACGTGCTGGTGCGCAAGGGATCGATGAAGAAGCTGGACGCGCTGCGGCCGCGCTGGGGCGGCGAAGAGGGCCGCGTCGTCCCGATCGCGGGCGACCTCGCGAAGCCGAAGCTGGGTGTGTCGGCCGGGGACCTGGCAAAGCTCAAGGGCAAGGTGAAGCACCTGTTCCACCTCGCCGCGATCTACGACCTCTCCGCCGACGCCGAGAGCCAGGAAAAGTCCAACATCGACGGCACGCGCCACGCGGTGGAGTTCGCCGACGCCGTGAATGCCGGGTGCTTCCACCACGTGAGCTCCATCGCCGCGGCCGGCCTCTACGACGGCGTCTTTCGCGAAGACATGTTCGAGGAGGCCGAGGAGCTCGACCACCCCTACTTCCGCACCAAGCACGATTCCGAGGGAATCGTGCGCGAGGAGTCGAAGACCCCGTACCGGATCTATCGCCCCGCGATCGTCGTCGGTCATTCCAGCACGGGCGAAATCGACAAGATCGATGGCCCCTACTACTTCTTCAAGCTGATCCAGAAGATGAGGAATGCCCTGCCGCCGTGGGTGCCGGTGGTCGGCATCGAGGGCGGGCGCATCAATATCGTGCCGGTGGACTTCGTGGTGGACGCGATGGACCACATCGCCCACAAGAAGGGGCTGGACGGCGGCTGCTTCCACCTGACGGATCCAGAACCCTGGCGGGTTGGCGAAGTGCTGAACATGTTCGCCAAGGCCGCGCACGCGCCCCAGATGACGATGCGGCTGAACGCGAAGATGTTCAGCTTCATCCCGTCCTTCGTGGTCGACACCGCGATGTCGCTCGCCCCCGTGCGGCGCATCCAGAAGCAGGTCCTCTCGGACCTCGGCATCCCGAAGGACATGTTCACCTTCATCAACTACCCGACGCGCTTCGACAACCGCGAGGCCGCCAAGGCGCTGAAGGGCTCGGGCATCGAGGTGCCGAGGCTTGCGGACTACGCCTGGCGCCTGTGGGACTACTGGGAACGCCACCTCGACCCCGACCTCTTCATCGACCGTTCGCTCTCCGGAAAGGTCCGCGACAAGGTGGTGGTCGTGACCGGCGGCACCTCCGGGATCGGCGAGGCCACGGCCTACAAGCTGGCCGAAGCCGGCGCCCGGGTAGTCGTCGTGGCGCGTGACCCGGAGAAGGCGGGGCCGGTGATGGAGAGGATCAAGGCCGTGGGTGGGGACGCGACCTTCATCTCGTGCGACCTCTCCAGCCTGGAGGATTGCGACAAGCTCGTGGCCACGGTCGTGAAGAAGTTCGGCCGCTGCAATTTCCTGGTGAACAACGCCGGACGCTCGATCCGGCGCGGGATCGCGTCCAGCTACGACCGTTTCCACGATTTCGAGCGCACCATGCAGCTCAACTACTTCGGCAGCCTGCGGCTCATCATGGGCTTCATGCCGTCGATGGTGGCGCAGGGCGGCGGGCACATCATCAACATCTCGTCCATCGGCGTGCTCACGCGCGCGCCACGCTTCTCCGCCTACGTGGCCTCCAAGGCCGCGCTCGATGCCTTCTCGGACTGCGCCGCGAGCGAGTTCATCGACAACAACGTGCACTTCACCACCATCAACATGCCGCTGGTGAAGACGCCGATGATCGCGCCCACCAAGCTCTACAACCACGTGCCGGTGCTCACCCCCGAGCAGGCGGCCGACCTCGTGGTGGAGGCCATCGTCTACAAGCCGGTTCGCATCGCCACGCGCCTGGGCATCTTCGGCGAGATCCTCCACGCCGTCGCCCCCAAGGTGACGCAGATCATCCTCAACACGGCCTTCCGCATGTTCCCCGACTCGGGCGCCGCGCAGGGCAAGAAGAGGGAAGGCGAGCAGAAGGACGTCGAGCTCACGCCCGAGCAGATGGCATTCGCCCAGATCACCCAGGGCATTCACTGGTAAGGACGACGACGATGGCCGAGACCCTCACCCTCAAGCCTGGCGACAAGGCTCCCTACTTCGAAGGCCTGAGCACGGACGAAGGCGCCAAAATCTCGCTGCGCAGCTTCGCCGGCAAGAAGCTGGTGCTGTATTTCTACCCGAAGGACGACACGCCGGGCTGCACCGCGCAGGCCTGCTCACTGCGCGACAACAACGCGCAGCTGATCGCCAAGGGAGCCGCCGTGCTCGGCGTATCGACGCAGGGCGTGGTGTCGCACCAGAAGTTCTCGTGGAAGCTGAAGCTGAACTTCCCGCTGCTGGCCGACACCGACGGCGCCGTGGGCCGCGCCTACGGCGTTCTGGGCGGCGACGGGATCGTGAAGAAACTGAAGACCGCCGCCGGCTTCGCCGATCGCGTGACCTTCATCATCGACGAGAACGGAATCATCACCCACATCCTCGACAAGCCCGACGTGGACAACCACGCCGACGAGGTCCTGGCGCTCCTCTAGGGGGGATTTCGACCAGGAAGCGGCCGGGCAAGCGGCGATCGTTTGAACCGGCTACCGAGGCTCGATCCACCGGCGGCGCGAGCGGCCTCGTCCATCGGCCGCGTCTCGGCGGCGGCGATCTTCTTCAGAATTTTCGCGCGCCTCTCGAACGATCCCCGCTTGCCCGCCCGCCGGCGCGAACGTCGTCGTCAGCCCGACCGCTTCCATTCACCACTCCGCGGGCTTCGGCGAGGCGATCCCTTCCTGAGAGGGAAAGAACCCCTGCCAAACCGTGCGACGGTGCCGTTGCCGGGCCGATCGGACGAGGCCGGCCGCGCTGCTCTCCACAGTCGTCCGGGCCCCCGGGTCAGGAAGGGTCGCCTCGCCGAAGCCCTGCCCTTTTCAGTAGCGCGGCGCGAGCGCGCCGGCCTGCCGCAGCTCCTCGATGACCAGGAGGTGCAGCGGCGCCACGTCGAGGATCTCCACGTGCGCCCAGCGGTGCAGCTCCACGTTCTTCATCCACGGCAGGCGGCTGGTGTCCTGCGGCGCCACCAGGTTGTCGTGCACCGAGTAGATCGAGGTCCCCGGGCACATGGGCCCGCGCTCGCCCTCGGCGGCCGCGAGCGCGCGGAAGAAGTCGCCGCCGCGCCGCATCTGCCTCGCGTTGTGCCCTCGTCCCAGGGACGCCAGCGCGGTGCCATTGTGGGGGCTGGCGACCGTCACCAGCCGCGCGACGGTCCTCGCCCCATGCGCGGCCAGCCAGGCGCGCGCCACCAGCCCACCCATGCTGTGGCACACGAGCACGATCCGCTCCTGCCCGGTCGCCACGAGGATCGCGCGCACCCGTTCGTCGAGCTGTTCCACGAGCGCATCGATGGGGCAGAAGATCCCGCGGAAGTTGAGGGTGAAGACCTGTGTCGCGCCGCCCTGCTCGAGGGCGCCGATGAGCGCGTGCATCAACCCGCGGTTGGAGAGGTAACCGTGCACCATCAGCACCGGTAGCGGCCCGCCTCTTAGGGGTTGTGGATCAACGCGCACGGCCACGCCCTCGAACGGCAGGAACCACAGGTTGTCGGCGAGCAACGCGCGCCATTCGCGCAGGACCAGCGCCACGCCCCCGGACAATCCGATCTGCTGCTCGGGTTTGCGCGGCGAGCGGTAGAGGTAGGAGAGCAAGGTGGAGACGCAGACGATGAGCAACCGCGCGGCGAGGCCCGTGGCCAGCGCGGCGCCCACGATGGCCGGAATGCTCCAGCCGTGCGCCGAAGCGAGCCAGGCCCCGACGCAGAAGTAGGCGAGAAGCTCGGCGGCGAGCTGGGCGCGGACAAGGTGGGAGAG
>JBKJYC010000282.1:0-11243 GCA_046715885.1 Usitatibacter sp. | reverse complement strand
TGTTCATGGCGACCTCTCTGATGTGTTGAAGGGGCCGCGGACTCTTCTTTCGCGGCGGCGCGCTGCTTTTGCGCCTACCTCCAGACTAGGGATTCGCCCTTCGATAAACGAGAGAACCATGCACTTCCGGCGCGTGGAGAAGTTCACGCCCCGGAGGTGAACAATTCACCCGATCACTACTCGATCACCTCCGTCGCCTGGATCCGGATCGCTGCGGGAATCGTGATGCCCATCGCGCGCGCGGTGCGCAGGTTCACCGCAAAGCCATAATCGTTGTGCTGGTAGACGGGAATTGTCGCGGGACTCTCCCCTCGGAGAATGCGGGCAACGATGGCAACAGCCTGCTTGTCGCCCTCCTCCCAGTCAAAGGAAACGGCGAGGAGCCCGCCATTTTGGGCGAACGCGAAGCGCAGGCCGCACGCGGGGATCCTGGCTTTCTCCAGGAAGGCGATGAGGCCAGGGGGCTCCATCCAGATCACGAGGGCATCGGACTTCGATTTCCGGATGGCCTCCTCCGCCATCGCGAGAGTCGCCTTCTCGGGAACGACGATCTCCCGAATCTCGATCCCCAGGCGGCTTGCGGCCGCCCGCCAGGCGTCGCGGTGGATCGAATCCATTCCTCGCTCGACCTCATCATCCAGGTCGATAGGTTCTCCCAGCACACCCCCACGCTTCATGGCGGGATGGATTTCCTTCAGCATCTCCCACGCCTTGGCCCACAACCGCTCAAAGTGGAGCGCGGTCCCGGTGATGTTCCCTCCGGGCCTGCGGAGGCTCTCGACAAGGCCGAGTCTCGCGGGATCGAATCCGAGGTTGTAGAAAACGATCGGGATGTCCTTCGTGAGGCGCTTGAAGATACCGATCTCGGTCGACCCGACGATCAGGATCGCGTCCGGGCGGCTCGCGACCACCTCGCGCGCGCGCGCTTCCGCCTCGGCCTTTGGAGCCCCCACGATATCGACGAAACTCAGCGCAATATTGCGGCCCTCCACCCAGCCGTATTCCGCGAACAAGGCGCGAAATCTCTTACGGGCTCTCTCGCTGTTGTTCTGGGCAAAGACCACGCGGGCGATGCGCGCGGGGTTCTGGGCGAGGACCGTAGCTGGCCGGCACAGCGCAATGGCGCCCAGAGCAAGTAGTGTGCGCCGCATCATTCGTCAACCACCACGTCCGCGCGCATCAGGATCGAGGGCGGGACCGTGAGGCCCATCGCACGGGCGGTGCGCAGGTTGATCGCCGTGGTGAAGCTAGTCGGCGAATGAACCGGAATGGTGGCTGGATTCGCGCCGCGCAGGATCATCGCGACGATCTTCACCGCGGTTCGGAACTGGCCGCGCGCGCTCGGTTGGGATGAGAGGAGTCCTCCCTCCCGCACGGATGTAGGACTGGCCCAGACGGCAGGAATACGGGATCGCTCGAGAAAACGCATGAGGTCCGGGATCCACGGGGCGCCGTCATTGTGCACGGAGCCGAGCAGGTCGATCTTCGCTTTCCGGATGGCGCGCTCGATGGCAGGGTAGGCGGAGTTCGTTGGTACGACGATCCTCACCAACTCGAGGCCCAGCCGCGACGCGGTCGCGAGTTCCGTATCACGCCTCTCCGGATACCAGTCCTCTCTGGGATAGTCTTCTTCCTCCATCACCCCGATCCGCCGCGCCTTGGGCGCCAACTCCTTGAGAAGCTCCCAGCTTTTGAGCTCGTGCCCCGGGGGGTAGAACATGATTCCCGTGACATTTCCTCCGGGGCGGCTGTAGCTCTCGACGTAACCCGCACGCAAGGGATCGAAGCCCATTAAGTAGAAGACGATCGGGATCTGCTTCGTGAGACGCGCGAACCGGCCGATGTTGTCTCCTGCGACCAAGATCGCATCCGGGCGGCCGGCGATCACGGCGCGCGCCCGACGCTCGACTTCGGTCGGGTCGAGAGTTCCGAGCTCAACATATTCCAGCGCGAAGTTGCGGCCATCGACCCATCCCTCCTCCGCGAACATCTTGGCGATCTCCTGGCGACGCTTCAGCCACCCGTCCACATCAAAAACCCATCCGTCTACTGGCACGAAGGCAACCCGCATGATCCGCGGGGCCGGCTGGGCGCGGATGATCGAAGGCGCGAGCAGCGCAACGGCCGCGCCACCGAGGAGCCTTCGTCGCGTTGCATCCGCGGCGCACTGGTCCAGCGAAGCGCCCGCAGCGGTCGCGCGATTGATGAAACGTTCTTCTGGATTCACTTGAACGCGTACTTCAGGCCGAGGTACCACGTCCGCCCGCGCGGGTCGAAATAGCGCGCGTCATATCCGACCTGGAAGGTGTTGCCCTGGCGCGACGCGGGCGGATCGCGATCGAAGAGGTTTCTCACGCCCAGCGTCACGGTGAGCGCCTTCATCGCGTCCCAGGTGCCCTGCAGGTCCCAGGTCTCGTGCGATGCGACGCGCCGGGGCTCCAGGTCCTCGAGCGCCTCGTCTCGATAGCCGAGGACGAAGTTGTGCGCCACCGTCGCGCCCCAGGCGCCGCGGCGCCAGTTGAGCGTCACGTAGTGGCGCCACCGGGTGACCGCGCCGTTGATGTCCGCGCGTCCGACATTGTCGAAGTAGGGGCCTTCGTATTGCGTCTGGAAGCGGAAACGCAGGAAATAGGTACCCTCGACGCGTACCGAAATCGTTCCCAAAGTGGCCAGCGCGAATCGATGCCCCGCTGAGAGGTCGATCCCGGAAACGGCGTACTTGCCCGCGTTCTCGAGCAAGTCAAGCACGTAGTCGATGGCGCAGGGAATCCCCGCCGGTGTCGGCACCTCGCCATCCCCGTCGCAGCCGCCGCCCGGAAGGCGCGCCCTGCGCACGAACCGGCCGCCGGCCGACAACGGATCCGCGGCTCCATAGACGTTGAAGAGCACGTCCTCATCCAGGAAGACGATGGTATTCCGGCGCCGGATGCTCCAGTAGTCGATGCCGATGGAAGAGCCGGCGGAAGGCTCGAAGGCGAGGCCTAGCGTCCATTGGCGCGACTTCTCGGGCTGGAGGTTCGGATTGCCGCCGTAGCGATTCGGAAATTGATCGGTGCATTCCAGGACATCATCGACGAACGCGCCGATGGCAACGCCGTTCGGACAGCGCAGCGGATCGTTGCGCAGGCCGGTGAACGCTCCGGCGAGCGGCAGGAACAGGTCCGAGAGCGTCGGCGCGCGAAATCCCGTCCCGTAGGAAGCGCGCGCGAGCAACGCCTTCGTGGGCGTCCAGCGCAGGGCGATCTTCGGGTTCGTCGAGCGGCCGAAATCGCTGTACTGGTCGTTGCGGACCGCGACCTGCGCCTCGAGGTCGCGCAGCAGCGGGATGTTGAGCTCCGCGAACATCGCCGTGGTCGTTCGACCGGCGCGCGTGGTCGGGGGAAGGGCGCCAATTCGTCCGAGGATGTCGCCGCTGAAGAGGACCTCCTCGGGCCGCTCTTCCAGCTCCTCCTTGCGATGCTCGAAGCCGAGCGCGATCGCCAAGGGTCCGTTGCGCAACTGGAAAAGATCCCGGCTCAGCCTGGCGTCGACCGCGGTAACCCGGGCATCGGACTCCCGGATCTTGCCGAGGATCTTGGCGGCATCGATGAGAGACTGCCCGGCCGCGCTTTGCGGCGCGCCGGAAAATACGTCGATGAGCCCGCTCGCGATCGCGGGCTTGAGCACGGACTCGCGCACGTACCCGTCGAGATAGTTGTCCACCGCGTTCGACTGGCTGCGGCTGAATGCCGTGTTGTAGTCCCAGCCCACGATCACGCCCTGCAAGCCCGCCACGAGCCGGCTCTCGTCGCTGTCGGCGCGATTGGTGCGCAGCCCCCCCTGCTTCAGCCGCCAAAAGATCGTCAGGTCGCCCGTCGGGCGGATGACGGTGCCGTCGGGCAGCGTGACGGTCGCCGGGTAGAACGGCCCTCCCGCCGGATAGAGATAGGGTCCCGTGCCGACGAAGTCCGCCACAGGCGTTTCCGACGCGGCGAAGCGCACCTCGTTTCGGCCCAGGTGGTACTCGACGAACGCCTGGTGGTCGGCGCCGAGCTGGAGCGCGCCGCGCGTGAAGAATCCCTTGCGCTCGGCGGGCGGATAGATCTCCAGCACCGAGGTGAAGTCGTAGCGGCAGAAAGCCTGCGTGGGGGCGGGCTCGCCGGTGAATTGGTTGATCTGCCGGGATCCGGTGGCGGGGATGCACCCCTGCGCGGCCGTGACGTTGTACAGCGGCCCGCGCCCGCGACGGAAGTTGGCCGGGAAGACTTGTCCCGAGGTCAGGGCGAAACCCAGGTCCGGGCGGATCGCGGTGCTTGCGAACTGCCGTTGCGCTGCCCTGAGGGCCGTATCGCGCTGGTAGTCGACGACGGCAAGCACGTTGAAGCCCGCCTTTCCGATGTCGCCGAAACCGATCGCGCCAGTGTACTTGACGGTATTGCCGCCCCCTCCATCGGTGCGAGTGCCATACGCGGTGACCTCGGCGCCCTCGTAGTCCTTGCGAAGGATGAAGTTGATCACTCCGCCGATCGCATCCGTGCCGTAGATCGCCGAGGCGCCATCCTTGAGTACTTCGATGCGTTCCACCGCGGCGATCGGGATTTGGTTCAGGTTAACGGTGCCGCCGCCGATCCCGTTGAAGGCGTAGTTCGAGAGACGCCGGCCATTGAGAAGCACGAGCGTGCTGTTGGAGCCGAGCCCGCGCAAGGAAACCGCGGAGAGGCCCGGCCGGAAGCTGTCGCCGACCGCGAGCGATACGTTGTAGCCGCCGGCGTTGACGGCGGTGACCTTGTCGAGCAGCTCCGCGGCCGTGGTGGCGCCGGACCTCTCGATCTCCGCGCGCGTGATTGTCGTGACGGGCAGCGCCCCTTCGGCTTCGAGGCGGCGGATGTTGGAACCGGTGATCTCGATCTTCTCGACCCGCACCGCGGGCGCCTCCTGCTGTGCGACAGCGCGCTCGCTCGCAAGCCCGAAGGCCGCCGCGATGGCGCTGGCGATCGCACGTGGGAGCATCTTCATGGAGCCTTCCTTCCGGCCCGGGTCTGGGGCGGCCCGATCACCTCGGTGGCAAGGATGAGCAGGTCCTGGGGCACGATCAGCCCCAGTTTCGACGCCGTCGTCCGATTCACGATCACCTCGTTGGATTCCGGAAGCTCGAACGGGATGTCGCCCGCACGGGCGCCGCGCAGGATGAGCGCGATCTGCGCCGCGGAGCGCGCACGCTGGTTTCGAAACACCGCGGCATGGGAGAGCAGCCCGCCAAGCCGAGGCCAACCGGGAAAGGGGGAGACGAGCGCGATGCCGTTTCGCATCGCCATCTCGACGATCGCCTCCGGCGCTCCATCGGCGAACCCGATGAGATAGACGATCGCCATGCGCTCGCCTCGAATGCGCATCGCACCCAGCTCGCGCTCCGCGGCCGGCAGGGACTGTACCTGCACCACGCGCGGCTCCACGCCGCGCTTGCGCGCCGCGGCTTCCATCGGCCGGGTCGTCTCCGGCGGCAGCTCGGCATCCCCCAGGAGCGCGAGGCTGCGCTGCGGCGCAACCACGCGCAACGCGAGCTCCAGGAGCTTCGACGCGGATTCCGCGATGCCGAACGAAAGCCCGGTGATGTTGCCTCCCGGCCGGGCCAGCGAAGCGGCGAATCCCGAGCCGACAGGATCGCCGACACCCGTCACGATCGGTACTGTGCGCGTTGCGCGCTGCAGCGCGCGCGTATTGAGGGTGTTCTCGGTGAAGATCACGTCGCATCCGGAGCGCGCCACCTCCGCCGCGCACTGCTCGATCGTCAGGTTGCGTGCTTCCGCGGCACACACGCGAGTCTCGAGATTGCGTCCCTCGTGAAAATCGAACGCACCGAGCTCCCTGAGAAGGTGCGGCAGGTTTTCCGCCGCCCAGCTGCCGTCGTCCTGCCCGAGGACGCAGAGCCGGCGCAGTTTCGCGGTCCCGCCCGATGCGATGCGCGGCAGCGATGCCGCGAGCCCCGTCGCGATGAAGTCGCGGCGATTCATCCGATCACCTCGTCGGCCCCGCCCGCACCGCTTCGGGAATGGCGATCCCGAGCGCCCTGGCCGCACCCAGGTTGACGGCGAGGTGGTACCGGCTCGGCTGATGGACGGGAATCGTCGATACGTTGTAGCCGCCGGCGTTGACGGCGGTGACCTTGTCGAGCAGCTCCGCGGCCGTGGTGGCGCCGGACCTCTCGATCTCCGCGTGCGTGATGGTCGTGACGGGCAGTGCCCCTTCGGCTTCGAGGCGCCGGATGTTGGAGCCGGTGATCTCGATCTTCTCGACGCGCACCGCGCCCTGCGCTTCCTGCTGCGCGAAGGCGGGGGCGCCGATGAAACCGAAGGACGCGCCGACGGCGGCGGCGAGCGCGCTTCGACGAGCGATTCGGTTGCGGGCTCGATTCATGGCTTCCTCCTCCTCTTGCTGGGAGCCGTCCGCGCCAGGCTCCTCTCCCAATCGACAGGCTAGCGCGTACCGGGCATACGGGTATGCGAACTATTCACCTCCCTCTAGTCACCGCCCCGAGTGCGCGTTGTTCACGGGGCCCTTTCACTCATTTTCCCAGCATGTAGAGCTGCCACACGTCCTTCTGGCCCCGGGACAGCAGGGGGTGGAGGGCGAGCAGCGCGGTGCGGCCGATGCTTCGCTCGAGGTAGCGCATTTCCGCGAACTTGGCGCGCGTGTCCTCGTCGATGGGGACATCGAACCCGTTCTCGCGCATCATCAGGACACCCTTGGCGCGAAGGGCAAGCTCGGTATGCAAGCGCACGTAGCACAGGATGTCCGCGACGACGGGGCCACTGAACCGCTCGCTGAGCTCGAGCAGGTAGCGGCCCACGGGCGCCTCCGACAAGCGGCCCTCCTCGATCAACGCCAGCATCTGCGTGTCGGCGTCGAACCCCTTGCCGAGCCATTCGCCTACCGCCTTCTCGCCGCGTTCGAAGACGACCACCAGCAGCAGCGGCAGGACGAGCACGATTCCCAGCGCGGACACCAGCGGCGAGGCGACGAAGTGATTGAACGCGGAGTGCAACGCGACCGCGATCGCGAGTCCCGGAAGGAACGCGCGCAGCGGATTCGCGCCGTGCGCCTCGCTCTGCGCCAGGCCCGTCACCGCAAAGACGGCGGTCGCACCGCCATGCATCAGCGACGTGCCGAAGCCGCGGACAATCCACACACCCATGCCGGCCTCGGGAGTGCGCTGAAGGTAGACGATGTTCTCGACGATCGCGAAGCCGGTACCCATCGCGAATCCGAGGATCGCGGCATCCACGAGGAAGCCCACGCGTTGCGCCCGGATCAGGACGACGATCACCAGGCCCTTGAGCAACTCCTCGGTGACCGGTGCGACATACCGGGTGAATGCGACCGGGTCCATGGCGACGCGATCGAGAATCAACGCGTGGGCCACATAGGCGACCCCCGCGACCGCCACTGCGCATCCCAGCACGAGAACCACGGTGCGCAGTTTCACCAGCTTGTAGCCGTCGAGGAACACCAGCACAGCCAGGAACAGCAGTACCGGCAGCAACCCCACCAGGGCCCCGGCTACATGACCTTGAGCGAGACCATCCACTCGTCACCTGCGCGTTGAGTGCCGCGATAGCCGACGGCGTAGCCGAACGAGAGCGTCATGTCGTACCAATGCAGCACGTGGAAGCGCAGGTCGACCTGCGCGCCCACGTTCCCATGACGGCGGCGAAACCGGGAACTTTGCGGATCCGTCCACAAGGCCGAGGCGAACGCCGCCGGCCGCAGCCATGTGAGGTAGGCGCTCGGCGTGCCGACGCTTTCGAACACGATCGGCGGCAGGTTCACCTCCGCCAGGGTGCGCGCGAAGCTGCGGCCGCCGATTTCGTTCAAGCCGAAGCCCGGGAAAGCGTAATGCTCCCGGTAGCGCTTGACCGGGCGGCTGTCGACATAGTTGTTGCCGAAGCCGCCGAAGAAGAAGGTGGCGAACGGATCGCCCCGGTCACCGTCGGCGTGGCCCGCCGCGCTGCGCAGCCAGAGCGACGAATGCGCCTGCGGAAGCGCAAAGCCGAAATCGAAGCCGCCGCGCAATTGCGGGGTGGTACGGCCGTTCGCGTGGTTGGCGTTGAGCACGACCTCCCAGGTCATGCCCTTCTCGTCATCCACGGCACCGAGCGAGCGCCGTGTGTGCGTGTAGTGGAGCCCCACCTGGCCCGTGATCAGGCGATCCGACGTCGCACCCACGTTCTGGAAATCGGGCAGCGTGTCGAGCTTGTCGTAGAACGCGGCCTCGGAGCGCACCTCGAGCTTTCGCGGGTCGTCATAGATGAGGAAATGATCGTAGCCCAGCGACGCGGCGGTGCCCTTTCGGCTGCGCTTGGTGGGTCCGAAGAGGTCGTAAAAATCGGAGCGATTCCACGACAGGCCCGCCTTCCATCCCAGGTAGCGGTAGCGCAGGTCCACGTGGCCCTTCTCGTCGCGCGAGTACCGGTCGTCGGGAGTCCACGCCGCGGTGAGACCGATGCTCGCCAGGCGCAGGTCGTCCTCGAAGTCGAAGTGCCAGCCGAAACCGGCCGAGTCCTTGTATCCCTGCAGCACCGGGTAGGCGCTTCGCAGCCCCAGGTTGCGCAGCGGCGCGTAGGGTCCCTGGCGGATCACCAGAGACTCATGGTCCACGGTGCTGGGCGGCGGCACCTGCCATGCCTTCACGACCGGATGCATTTCGGCCAGCTCCGCGCCGAGGAAGCGGATGGCGCTCACGTCCTTGATGGGCTTTGGATCGATCACCGCCGGCACGAAGCCCGCGCCGGTGTAGTGGAATATGCCGAGGCTGCCATCGGCGAGCGGGACGGGACGGAAAAAGCCCGACTCCGCGTTGGACACCGCCTCGATCACGCCCGATTCGACGTCGAATCGGAAGATGTTGGATACGCCGGTGTAGTAGCTGCTGCCATAGAGGTGGCGGCCGTCGCGCGAGAACACGAACGTTTCCGGCACCGAATCGCCGAAGCGGAATTCCTTCAGCGGCGCGGCCTTTCCCGAGCGCAGCGCCTCCATCTCCCAGACCCGCAGGAACTGCTCGCCGCTCACCTCGCTCGTGGACGCCGAGAGCAGGCGCCCGTCGGGGGAGACGTCGAGGTCATAGGGCACGACACCGTAGGGAAACGTGTGCACCTGGTTCCACTCGGAATAGGGGTGCGGGATGCGCACGAGCGTGGCGAGGCCGTTCATGTGGCGCACGCCCCACAGCGAGCGGTCCTTGCGGTTGAAGACGATTTCCCCGATGCGCGCATCCTCGAGCAGGATTCTTTCCGCGCCGGTGAGGACGTCCAGCGCCACGATGTCGCGCAGCGCGTAGTTGTCGGCGGTGTAGAACGCCGTGCGGGTGTCCGGATCGTAGGCGAGGGAGGTCACGCGATAGAGCATCGCCCCCTTCACGTCCGCGATGCGCCTCACCGTGCCATTGCGAAGGTCCAGCGCCCCGATGTGCTCGACGACCCCGGGGTACCGGAAGGCGCCGTAAAGAACCCCGGCCGCCTCGTCGTGATACGCGCGCGATACCGATCCCACGGCGGCCGGGAGCAGGTTTCGGTGCGGCGTGATCGGATGTTTGCGGACTTCCTCGAGATTGCGCCGCTGGAAGCCTTGCTCGAACGCGATCCAGTCCTGCCAGGCTGCTTCCAGCGGGATGCCGAATACCTTGCGGAAGTGATCCGAGTAGTAGCGCATCGAGTCTTCGTCGCGCTTGAGCCACGCGACCACGTGCTCCGGCGTGTACGCATAGGCGAGCCACGTGAAGAAGCGCGTGCCGTAGAGATACGCATTCACGCCGACCTGGAAATCGACGCGTGTCCCGCGGGAAACGAGCCCGAGGGGATCGTAGAAGGCAGCGCCATCGCGCACCATCGCGCGGAACACCATCTCGTCGTAGCCTCCCTGGGCACGGCCCAGCCCCCCGCCCATCCAGGTCTCCATGAAAGTGGCGCTGCCCTCGAGGTACCACCTCGGCACGGTGAAGCGCGGGACCGTGAGGTAGCTGTAGAGCATGGTCTCCGGGTGGCGTGCGACCGGATAGACCTTGCCGGCGAAGAGGCGGCGCCATCGCCGGTCCTGCGCCGAGTGCATGTCCATCGTCGCCACGTGCACCAGCTCGTGGTTCATGAGCGAGTACATGCGCTCGCTTGCGGGGTACGTCTCGAAGGCGAGCGACAGCGGAGCGATGTCGAACGCGAGGCTGTTCCTCGGGGCCGCGCTCGCCGCCGCGTTGCCGTAGTCGGAAAAGTCCTTGAGCAGCACGGTCGTGCGCTCGTAGGGCTCCCAACCGAACACGCGCCGCTGCCACGCGTAGGAGTTGTGGAACGTGCGCACGGCGTGCGGCACGAGGTAGGACAGGGTGGGATCGAGGTAGATGAGCTGCAGCGCCGGGGTTTCCACGCGCGACAAGGCCAGGGGGCTCTCGTCTTCGGCCGCCCACGCCGGCGTCACCAGCGCGAGGAGCAGGCACAGCAAGCTTGCGCGCATCGACGGCTCCTTCGGGACCTGGCAAGAAAACCGCCGGCGCTGGGCCGGCGGCTTTCTAACGGAGGAACCAGCCCGTCACTTGACCTGCGATGCCTGGATCAACTGCGGATGGGCCAGCGCACGGGCAAAGGCGGGGTTCGCGGCCATGGCCTGGAAATCGGACATGGACGCCATGGCCGTGAAGGCCGCCGCGTTGCGTCCCAGCACCTCGAAGGCCTGGACGTTGCTTCCGAGCGCGGCGAATGCCTTGGCGTTGCGCGCCATGGCGACGACGGCGTCCGGGTGATTCGCGATCGACTGGAACGCCTTCACGTTCTTCGCGAGCACGGTGAACGCTTCGGGGTTCAGGGCCATCGCGGTGAAGAGCTGGGAGTTCTGCGCCAGCACCTGGAGCGCCTTGACATCCTTGGCGAAGGCCGCGAAGGCGTTGGCGTTCTGGCCCATGGTGGTGAAGGCGTGGGCATGGCGGGCGAACGCCTGGAAGGCCTGCGGCTGGTCCGCGAGCGTCGCGAAGACCTGCTGGTTGCGCGCGATCGCCGCGAAGACTTCGGCGTTCTGCGCCAGCACCGTGCGGGCCTGGACGTCACGCCCCAGCGCCTGGAAGGCGTTCACGTGGCGCGCCATCACTTCGTGAGCCTTGACCTGGCTCGCCATGGCCTGGAAGGCCTTCACATTGCGCGCCATCGCTTCGAACGCCGGGGCGTCGCTCGCCATCACCTCGAATGCCTTGGCGTTGCGGGCCAAAACCTCGAACGCCTTTGCGT
>JBKJYC010000281.1:0-4964 GCA_046715885.1 Usitatibacter sp. | reverse complement strand
CATCCAGGACGCCGTGGACCTGCGCGCCCGCCAGTTCCGCGAGGACGGCGGCCCCCTCGCCCACCCCGTGAGACCCGAGAGCTTCGTCGAGATCAACAACTTCTACACCGCCACCGTCTACGACAAGGGCGCGGAGGTGGTGCGCATGATGCACACCCTCATCGGCGCCGAGGCGTTCCGCCAGGGCATGGACCTCTACTTCGAGCGCCACGACGGCCAGGCCGTCACCTGCGACGACTTCGCCCGCGCGATGGAAGATGCCGGCGGCGTGGACCTCACGCAGTTCCGCCGCTGGTATTCGCAGGCGGGCACGCCCGTCGTGGAGTGCCGCGGCGAGTACGACGAGGCGGCAAAGACCTACACGCTGAGCGTGCGCCAGTCGTGCGGGCCGACGCCGGGCCAGAAGGAGAAGCTGCCCTTCCACATCCCGCTCGCCGTCGGCCTCGTCGGTCCGGATGGCGCCGACGTGCCGCTGCGCCTTCCCGGAGAGGCGGCTGCTTCCGGGACGACGCGCGTGCTGGCGATGCGCGAGCCCGAGCAGCGCTTCGTGTTCACCCACGTCGCGGCGCGGCCGGTGCCTTCGCTCTTCCGCGGCTTCTCCGCGCCCGTGGTCCTGCGTTTCGAGGCCACGGATGCGGACTTGATGCATCTCATGGCGCACGACAGCGACGCTTTCAACCGCTGGGACGCCGGGCAGGTCCTCGCCGCACGCATCATTCTCGCGGGCGCCGCGTCGAACCGTTCCGGCAAGCCGATGGAGGTTCCGGCCGCGTTCGTGGAGGCGGTCGGCCGCGTGCTCGCCAATGCCTCGCGCGATCCGGCTTTCGCGGCGGAGTGCCTCACGCTGCCGTCCGAAACCTTCCTCGCCGAGCAGATGGAGGTTGCGGATCCGGATTCGATCCACGAGGCGCGCAACCGCTTGCGCCGTGAGCTCGCCGAGCGCTATCGCACCCGCTTCGAGGGCGCGTTCCGCCACTTCACCGTGACCGGCCCCTACTCGCCGGATGCCGCGGCGGCCGGGCGCCGGGCACTGCGCAACACTGCGCTCGGCTACCTGATGGCGATCGACGACTCCACAGCGCGGGCGCTGACCTTCCTCGAGTATCGCCGCGCGGAGAACATGACCGATGCGATGGCAGCCCTCGAATGCCTCGCGAATTCAGCGGGCGCGGAGCGCGAGCGTGCGCTCGGGATGTTCTACGAGAGGTGGAAGGACGAGGCGCTGGTCGTGGACAAGTGGTTCCGCGTGCAGGCGACGTCCGACCTTCCCAAGACGCTGGAGCGCGTGCAGGCGCTGATGGCGCATCCCGCCTTCGATTTGAAGAACCCGAATCGCGCGCGTGCCCTCCTGCATGCGTTCGCGGGCACCCCCGGGCACTTCCATGCCGCGGACGGCGCGGGCTACCGGTTCGTCGCCGAGCAGGTCGTGTCGCTCGACCGCATCAACCCCCAGATCGCCTCCCGCCTGGCGCGGGCGTTCGACCGCTGGAGGAAGTACGACGCGGGGCGCCAGTCCCACGCGAGCGCGGCGCTCGAAACGATCCGCACGGCGCCGGGACTCTCGAACGACGTAGGCGAGGTCGTGAGCCGCGCGCTGGCCTGAGCCGAGACCGCGACGGAAAAAAGAAAAGCCCGCTTCGCGGGCTTTTTCCCTTTCGGCGCGGCGATCAGTTCTTCTTGATCGCCTCGAGCATCTTGAACACGGTCCTCGACGAGCCCATGAACAGGCGCTTGAAGGACTTCGGAAGGCAGCGGCGCTCCAGCGTATTGCGGCGCACTCGTTTACGTTCGGCCATGGCCAGACTCCATCCAGATCTTGAGTGCGAATTATACCGTCAATTCAACCATTTGACACTGCCATCGATCATCTCGGCGGTGGTCTTGGTGCCATCCCGGCGCACCACGATGCCCGAGGCCCGCGCCAGGCCGTTCTCGAACAGCCCCTCGAAACGATTGCCGTCGACGAACCAGAACACGCCCTTGCCCTGCGGTCGGCCCTGGACCATCTCGCCCTCGTACTTCTGGCCGGACGCGTAGAAGTACGACGCCTGCCCGGTGAGCGCACCGTCACGGATCTCGCCCTCGTAGCGATCGCCGTTGGAGAACGTATACACGCCGCGCCCCTGCGGCCTGCCCTCGACGAAGGATCCCTCGATCCTGTCGCCACCTTGCGTGAGGTAGCGGCCCGTCCCGTGCATGCGCCCGCCGACCATCTCGCCTTCGTAGCGGTCGCCGCTCGCGAAGCGGTATACGCCGACGCCGTGAGGCTTGCCGCCGACGAACGAGCCGACGAACGAATCCCCTTCCTTCGTGGTGTAGGTCCCGCGCCCGACGATGACGCCGGCCTTGACCTCGCCTTCGTAAATGTCTCCGGAGGCGAATCGCCACTTGCCCATGCCGCTGGGCCGGTCGTCGACGAACTCGCCTTCGTAGCGGTCGCCGCTTTCCCAGGTATAGGCGCCGGCACCGTGCTTGAGGCCGTCCTTGAACTCGCCGTGGTACTGAAAGGCCTTCGAGACGTACTCGCCCTTGCCGTGCTGCGCGACGCCGCGCATGCCGCCCCTGTAGATCGAGCCGTCCGCGAAGGCGTACTCGCGCACGCCCGGGGCGATCGCGCGCCCGGGGAGGTCATCCTTCTTCGGCGCCGGGGCCGCGACGGCCGGCGCGGGGACGGGTGAAGTCGACGCGGCGGCAGCAGGCACGGAAGGCGCAGGCGCCGTGGGCGGAGGAGCGGAGGGAGGTGCCGCCGCGACAATGACCGGCTTCGCCGGCGGTTTCTCGGCCTGCTCCACGGGTTTCTCAACGGCTCTCGCGGTCGTCGCGGGTGGCGGGGCCGAACGCGCGGTGATGGTGGGCTCGGGAGCGGGGTCACGCGGCGCACCGGGCGGGGTCCCGGCAGCGACCCGCGTCGGGGGCGGGGACGCGTCCGAAGGGCGCAGCAAAGTATTGAGGCGGTTCCGCGCGAGGGGCGCGAACTGGCCGCTGGGATACTTCTCGAGATACGCCTGGATGTCGTCGGCGCGATTCGATTCGCGCACGCTGCTCCAGAACTCGCGCTCGATCTGCAGTTGGGTGTCGGCGCTGGGGCCGGTCGCGGAAGTCCCGGCCGCCGTCGCGGCAGCACGTCCCGTGGCGTTGAACGCGAAGTCGCCCTTCAGCGAGGAGGAATCCCACGGTGTCTGAAGCCGGCGCGTTTCCTTCTCGACGGCCTCGCGCACGCGCTTGAACATGATCTCGACCGGCAGGTCGGGCACCTTGATGTTCTGGAGGATGTGCTTGGTGTAGACGCCGTTGCGCCCGAAGCCGTCCTGCGCGACGGCTCCCGGAGACGTTGCGTAGGCGATGAGCGTGCCCGAGGGCGCGCTGATCTGCGCCAGGCCGACGCTGGAGACCTTGAAGCTGGACGCGAAAGGATTGTCCCGGCAAGCGTCCAGGACGATGAAGTTGAAGCGCGTCCGAGCGCGGTCCATGCGGTCAAAGACCTGGTTCACCTCGACGGAGAAGAAAGTGATGTCCTCCTCGCTGCCCATCGCCGCATCGATGGGAATGAGGTAGTTGCGCTCCTTGAACTGCATCGCGTGGCCGGCGTAGAAGAAGAGCGCGGTGCTGGCTCCTTCGAGCGCGGTGCCGAACTCCCGCAGGCCGTCGATCATTTCCTTGCGTGTCGCGTTCTCGCGCACGATCACCCGGAACCCGGACTCCTTCAGTGCCTCGGAAAGGTCGCGGGCATCGTTGACTGCGTTGCGCAGCGGCGAGCCGGCGTAGTTGTTGTTGCCGATCAGCAGGGCGACGCGGTCGGCGGCGGAAGCGCTGGAGGCGAAGAGCCATGCGATCGCGATGAGGGCGACGAGGCGCATCGGTTTACTTGGCGAGGATCGCGAGCTCGGGGAGGTCCGGACGCTCGCGCGCGAGTTCCGCCCAGGCCTGGCGCGCATCGTGCACCGCGCCGACGTCCTGGAGGAGGAAGGCGTGGAGAATGCGATCCGAGAACGACTTCATGGCGGCGCGCGAGGCGTCCGCCCGCTTGATCGCGTCGGTGGGCAATGTCTCGAAGCTCGCCTCCCCGATGGAGGTCTCACCGCTGAAGAGCGTCCACGTGTAGCGGGTGGCGGGCGCCAGCCTCACCGGAACCTTTGCCGGACTGGCCTTCGCCCGCCCGCGCCAGACCGGCTTGCCGTCGGTCGTGGCGACGACGACCGTGAAGCCGTCGGGCGGCGTATCCGCGTTCCAGAGAAGCGTCGGCTGCAGCGTGGCCACCTGCGCGCTCCTGGGATAGAGCAGTGCGGGACGCGTCGTGGGCGCCGCCGGCGCAACGGCGCTCCTCATGCGCACGCTCGCCATGGCGGACTCCGCGAGGCGCGCGACCACGACGGGATCGGGCCGGGCGACCACAGTGCGGCGGGCGGGGGCCGGGCCTTTGAGCGATTTCACCTCGGTGGCGTCGACGAGGTATTCGCCCGGCCCGGTGATCGTGTACTCGACCCCCGAGGCCGTGTAGATCACCGTGAGCCTCGCACCCATCTCCAGCACCAGGCGCGTAGATGCATCGAGCTCGCCGAGGAACGCCACCTTGGCTCCGCCAGCAATCCTCACGTCGCCCTTCAGGTCGGTGACGAAGGCAACCGCCGCGGCGCAGGCCGAGGCCGCCACCAGCCAGAGGCCCGCAGCCATCGATGCGAGGCGAAGGACGCGGGCCATGCGCTGCGCCCTACTTGGCGAGTCCGGCCAGCTCGGGAAGGTCGGAGCGCTCCTTGGCGAGCTTCGCCCAGAGCTCCTGCGCCTCCTGGACCGCTCCCAGGTCCTGCAGCATGAGCGCGTACAGGAGCCGATCGGAAAATTCCGCGCGCTCCGAGGGCTTGCGCTTCTCGACCTGCTGAATGGCCTCGAGCGGCAGGGTGCGGAACTTGCCCGCGCCGAGCTCGTTCGCGCCGGCGCTCACCACCCAGACGTACTCGGTGTCGGGC
>JBKJYC010000280.1:0-3075 GCA_046715885.1 Usitatibacter sp. | reverse complement strand
TGCTCGTTCACCACCGTGAATTCGCCCGAGAGGTTCGACTTCACGTAGAGGTTCTGGTAGTTGGGCTCGATCGAGGCCGAGACTCCGATGATGTTGCTGATGGTGGCGGTGGGCGCGATGGCCACGCAGTTGGAGTTGCGCATGCCGTGGGTCTTGATGCGATCGCGCAGCTTCCCCCAGTCCATCGACTCGGACATGTCCACTTCCACGTAGCCGCCGCGCTGCTCCAGCAGCAGCTTCAGCGTGTCGTGCGGGAGGACGCCCTTGTCCCAGAGCGAGCCGGCGTAGCTGGAATAGCGGCCACGCTCGGCGGCCAGCTCCGTGGACGCCCAGTACGCGAAGTAGCACACGGCTTCCATCGAGCGGTCGGCGAATTCCACGCAGGCGTCCGACGCGTACGGGATGCGCATCTCCTGCAGGCAGTCCTGGAAGCCCATGATCCCCAGGCCCACCGGGCGGTGCTTGAAGTTGGAGTCGCGCGCCTTCTTGACCGCGTAGTAGTTGATGTCGATCACGTTGTCCAGCATGCGCATCGCGATCGCGATGGTCTTCTTCAGCTTGGCGTGGTCGAGCATCTTGCCGCCGCGGCCGTCATCGGTGAGGTGGGCGAGGAGACTCACGGAGCCCAGATTGCACACTGCGATTTCTTCGGCGTTGGTGTTCAGTGTGATCTCTGTACAGAGATTGGATGAGTGCACCACGCCCACGTGCTGCTGCGGGCTGCGGACATTGCACGGGTCCTTGAACGTGATCCACGGATGCCCGGTCTCGAAGAGCATCGTGAGCATCTTTCTCCAGAGTGTCAGCGCCGGGATCTTCTTGAAGAGCTTCAGCTCCCCGCGCGCGGCCTTCTTCTCGTAGACCGTGTACGCCTCCTCGAAGGCCTTGCCGAACTTGTCGTGGAGATCGGGAACATCCGAGGGCGAGAAGAGCGTCCACTCGCCGGCTTCCATCACGCGGCGCATGAAAAGATCCGGCACCCAGTTGGCCGTGTTCATGTCGTGGGTGCGGCGGCGGTCGTCGCCGGTGTTCTTGCGCAGCTCGAGGAATTCCTCGATGTCGAGGTGCCAGGTTTCGAGGTAGCAGCACACCGCGCCCTTGCGCTTGCCGCCGTTGTGGGCGAGGCCGGATTCCGTCATGTACGACTCGTCGGCGTTGACTTTGAGGTCGAAGACGAACGGCTTGGGCGAGATGTCCTGGATGTCGGTGACGCGGGAGAAGAGCTTGCCGTTGATCTCGAGCCAGTTCTTCTTCGTGACGGGCTTGCAGCCCACCAGCGCCGCGACTTCCGTGACGGCCGGGATACGCAGGTCGTATGCCTTGGTCACGCCCTCGAAGCGCGTGGTGGAGCCGTCGGAGCGCGTGGCTTCGTGGCCGTTTTCGCGCTCGCGGTATTGCCCTGCTGTCGGGACCCCCATGCGAAGCAACTGATAGCGCATTCCATCGACCAGCGGCTTCGACGTGTTCGTGAAATAGATCTCCTTGCCGCGCGAAACACCGCCGTCCGTCTCCAGCAAGCCGCGGATCATTGCGAGGGTGTGCGGCTTCGGTAGGTGCGAGAAGCGGCGGGCGATGTGCTTGCGGCTCGCTTCGTCGTACAGGTCTTCGTATCCGAACGGCATCGTCGCCACACCTGCGCCGACGATGCGGCCCGTGGTGGCATCGCGAACGACACCGCGGCCAAACGCCCAATGGATCTGCTGGTACGTTTCGCCGCGGCCGCTCACCCAGAAGTGGATGCCGCGCTCCGCGAGATAGGTGCGGACGAATTCGAGGTGCTCGTCCTTCTGCGGGTTGCCGGAGACGCCCCACTCCATGCCGTCCTTCGACATGTGGCCGTCGCCGAGGAGGATGCCGTAGAGGCGCGCGTCGTCTTGCGTGAGGCCGGCGACGTTCACCACTTCATTCGGAACCACCTGGGCGACGTAGTCACCCTTGCAAAGCTGCCCGGCCTCGACCCAATCGGCCTTCACCTTGCCCTTCGCGAGCCAATCGAGCGTGCGCTCGTTGGACTGCTCCATCGGAACGCCTTGGATGGCATAGAAAGGATGACCCGCCGTGACGAGCAACGGGTCCATCGCGTGCTTCACCTTGACCGCGACCATGCGGTCCGTTTGGTTGTACGCGAAGCGCCGCTCTACCTCCCTGTAGGTACCCGATTTGCCGAGTACTAGGTCGCCCGGCTTCACGTCCTTGATCTGCTTCAGACCATCCGCGGTGTAGACACCCGTCTCCGGCGCGAAGCACTGGTTCACGGCGACGGCAGTATCGCTCACCACTTTTAGGAAGGGCACCACACCTTGCGATTTCCCGTTGGTCCCCTTGATGAAAGAACCGAGAGCCCGCACCGGCGTCCAGTCATTTCCAAGCCCGCCTGCGAACTTGGAAAGCAGTGCGTTTTCCTTGATCGCTTCGTAGATGCCGTCGAGATCATCGGCAACAGTCGTGAGATAGCACGACGAAAGCTGCGAACGCAGAGTGCCCGCATTGAACAAAGTGGGCGTCGAGCTCATGAACTCGAACTTCGAGAGAATCGTGTAGAACTCGATCGCGCGCGCCTCGCGGTCGATCTCCTGGATCGACAGCCCCATCGCCACGCGCATGAAGAACGCCTGCGGCAGCTCGATGTGGTGGTCGTGGATGTGCAGGAAGTAGCGGTCGTAGAGCGTTTGCAGGCCGAGGTAGTCGAACTGCAGGTCGCGGCTGGCGTCCATGGCGGCGCCGAGGCGCTTCAGATCGAACGTGCCGAGGCGCTCATCGAGCAGCTGGGCCTTGATGCCCTGGTGGACGAAGGTGGGGAAATACTCGGCGTAGCGCGTGGCCATTTCCCCCTGCATCACCTCCTCGCCCAGGACCTCGCGGCGGATGGTGTGCAACAGCAGGCGCGCGGTCACGTAGGTGTAGTCGGGATCCTGCTCGATCAGCATGCGCGCGGCGAGGATCTCGCATTTGTGCACCTCGTCCAGCGGCACGCCGTCGTAGAGGTCACGCAGCGTGGCGTCCATGATCTTGCGGGGGTCGACTTCGCTGTCCGCATGGAGGTGCTGGCACGCGGAGGCGATGAGTGCCTCGAGC
>JBKJYC010000279.1:0-3548 GCA_046715885.1 Usitatibacter sp. | reverse complement strand
AGCGCGGACCTGCAGAACTACCTCGGGTATTCGTACCGCAACCTGAAGCAGATCGACCTCGCGTTCTCGCACTACAAGCGCTCGATCGAGCTCGATCCTCGCCACCGCGGCGCTCACGAGTACATCGGCGAGGCGTACCTCATGGTCGGCGACCGGCCGAATGCCGAGCGGCACTTGAAAGCGCTGCGCGAAATCTGCCTTTTGCCGTGCGAAGAGGTGGCCGACCTCGAGCGCGCCGTCAAAGCCCATAAAGCCAAGTGAGTCCGCGAAGCGTCGCAAGGGCATGAGCGAAAGACTTTCGGCGGTCGAACCCACGCGCGAGGAGGTGGGCCGGATCCCCGGGCCTGCCCTGGTCGAGTTCGGCAGCCCCTGGTGCGGGCACTGCATGGCAGCGCAGCCGCTGATCGCCGCGGCCCTGGAAAAGCACCCGGGTGTGCGCCACCTCAAGATCGAGGACGGCAGGGGACGGCGCCTCGGACGGTCGTTCCGCGTGAAGCTGTGGCCCACCCTGGTCTTCCTCAGCGACGGCAAGGAGTTGGAGCGCCTGGTGCGTCCCCACGATCCCGGCGCGATCGGTGATGCGCTCGCGCGGATCGACACCGCGGGCCGTGCCTAGATCGGAGTGCTGTCCTCCACCCGGTCGAGCTTGCGATGCTCGGCCGCCTTGTTCTGCCGCCACCAGCTGAGCAGGGCCTCGAAGCTGCCGCCGAACTTGCGCTTCTTCAGCTCCTCGGTGGCCAGCTTGCAGGCGGCGAACGGGGCGGCCTGGACGCCGCGCGTGGTGCCGACGTAGTCGCAGTACCAGAAGGTCCACTCGAGGTCGGCGAGTCCGGAATCATCTGCTGGAGGGGCCGGTTGCGGGGCCGCCGCGCATGCGCCGAGGACGAGTGTTGCCAGGGCCGCGTTGAGGCGCTTCAAATGGAACCTCCGGTGCGCGCAATGTCGGATGATGGACGGCACGACCATTCTAGCTTCAGCAGCCCTCCGGAATCGCAGCCATGACCATGATCGCCGCACGCTCCGCCCTTCTCCTTTGCATGCTCGTCGCCGGCACGGCCGCCGCGGCAACCTGCGCGCCGCTCGAAACGCGCAAGCCGAACGCGCCGGACCAGCGACCCGCCCTCGAGGGCGAGACCCGCGCTTGCGCGGTGAAGTCGAACGCCGCCTTCGAGGTCGTCGTGCTGGCGAAGGGCCTGGAGAATCCCTGGGCGGTGGAGCCGTTGCCCAACGGGGACCTGTTGGTCACGGAAAAGCCCGGCCGCATGCGCATCGTGAGCGCCAAGGGAGAGCTCGGGGCACCGATTCGCGGAGTGCCCGCGGTCGATGCTCGTGGCCAGGGTGGATTGCTGGACGTGGCGCCCAGCCCCGCGTTCGCATCCGATCGCACGATCTACTGGAGTTTCACCGAGCCGCGGCAAGGGGGCAATGCGACCAGCGTCGCTCGGGGCGTGCTCTCTGCCGATCGGGCAAGCCTGGAACAAGTGCGGGTCATCTTCCGCGCGATGCCCACTTACGAGGGCGTCCTGCACTTCGGCTCGCGCCTCGCGTTCGGCCCGGATGGAATGCTCTATGTGACGCTGGGGGAGCGTTCGGACGCGAACATGCGCCCGCAAGCGCAGCGCCTCGACAGCCACATGGGAAAGATCCTGCGCATCAAGCCCGACGGCTCGCCGGCCGAGGGCAATCCGTTCACCGGCAAGGCCGGCGCGTTGCCCGAGATCTGGACGCTCGGCCACCGCAACGTGCAGGCGGCGGCCTTCGATCCCAAGGGACGGCTGTGGGAGATCGAGCACGGCGCGCGCGGCGGCGACGAGCTGAACCTGGTCGAGAAGGGCAAGAACTACGGCTGGCCGATCGTCGCCTACGGCATCGAGTACTCGGGCTCTCCGATCCGCGGTGCGGTCACGGACCGGCCGGGCTACGAGCGCCCGGTGTACTACTGGGATCCGGTGATCGCACCCTCGGGCGCCGAGTTCTACTCCGGGAGCGCATTTCCAGAATGGCGCGGCAGCCTCTTCGTGGGCGCCCTGAAGGAAAGGCGCCTGGTGCGGCTGGTGCTGGAGAACGACCGCGTCGTCGGCGAGGAGCATCTGCTGGTCGATCGGGGCCGGCGCGTGCGCGAAATGCGCCAGGGGCCGGACGGCGCGCTGTATGTCGTGACCGACGAGAGGAACGGTGAGTTGTGGAGGATCGCGCCGCGGCGCTGAAATCAGCCTTGCTGGCTACCTCCCCAGCTTGCGATATCGCGCCATGTGGCGGATGGCGCCGCGCGCGTTGCCGGCGGCCTCGTGGAGCAGCGCCAGGTTGTAGTGGCCGTCGGCCAGGTCGGGGTCGGCGGCGATGGCGGCTTCGTAGGCCTGGATGGCCTGCGCGGCGTGACCGGTGTCCTCGAGCAGCACGCCCAGGTTGAAGAGGAGCAGGGGCTGCGGCCCGCAATGCTCGAGAGCGCGGAGGTACGCACGTTGGGCGTCGCCGAGCCGTCGCGCTTCGTGCAGCAGGCGGCCGTAGTTGAGGTGGGCCTCGAAGTGCGAGGGGTCCGCGGCGATCGCGCGTTCGTACGCCCGCAACGCCGCGTTTGCCTGGCTCGCCTCGAGCTGCACGCCCTGGCTGAACCAGTCCTCTTGCGGCGCGGCCTTGGGCTGCGCGGGCGCGCCGGCCTTGCCGATCACCGCCACCGGACCCTCGCGTCCGCCCTCGAATCCCAGCAGGTACTGGCCAGTTTCGGCCTGCCAGCGCGTGCCGCCCTCGCGCACCACCACGCGATCGCCGACGGCGCCGATGCTCAGGCCCGAGAGCGGCATCGATGCGGGCAGGTTCCTGCGAAGCTCCCGCACCGAACGGGTGATGCGGCGCTGCGGGACCTTCGCGTCGGCGAGCGCCTGCGCGGTGCGCAGCACGATCAGGTCCTGGAACGAGAACAGCCACGCGCGCCGCGGCCCGCGCTCGGGCGTCACGAACCCGGCCGCGACGAGCGCGCGAATGGTGTTGCGGGAAAGGCGAAGGAGCTTCGCGACGTCGCCGACACCGTAGCGTTGCATGTGCCTCGAGATCGCCGCGCTAGGCCTTCTTCTTCATCGCGGCGGGTGCTGCCGCGACGGTCTCCGCCGCGCGCTTTGCGGGCTTGCGGGCTTCGGGCGCGGGCGCCGTCTTCGCCTTCGCGGGCGCGGCCTTCTTCTTGTCGAGGCTCGCGCGCAGCGCTTCCATGAGGTCGATCACCTGGCCGCCGCCGCCCGCCTCGGGCGCCATGGACATCGTGATCTCCTGGCCTTCGACCTTCTTCTCCACCGCCGCGCGGATGCGCGCGGCCACCTCGTCGGTGTACGAGCTCGGATCGAACGTGTCCGAGGCCTGCGCGTCGATGAGCTGCTTGGCGAGCTTCAGTTCGGCGTCCTTCACCGGGGTCTCCGGGATCTCGATCTCCTTGATCGAGCGCACCTCCTCGGAGTAGAGGAGCTGCTGCATGACCAGGCCGTTCTCGACCGGGCGGATCATCACGATGTATTGCTTGCCGCGCGCCGCCCAGCGGCCGAGGGCACAGCGCTCGGAAT
>JBKJYC010000278.1:0-7497 GCA_046715885.1 Usitatibacter sp. | reverse complement strand
GGCCTCCAGCATCTGGCGCATGGTGACGGACATTCTCTGAAACTCCTGTGGTTAAGGTTGGCCTCCCCCGCGGAGGATGTCCAAGGACATCACCTTAGCCGTGGCGGGGTGGGAATTTGCTGCTCTAGCTAGCCCAAAATTATACACCAAAAAAACGTCTACTTTCAAACGGTTCCGTGCAATCGGCTCTAGAGTTCGCCCTGCTTCGATGCGGCTGCGCCCCATCTAAGCAACCTGATTTTATTCGGATAATCATTAGCTTAGCTTTGGACAGGCCAATTAAGGAACAGGATTATTGACTTAAATGTCAATATACGATGAACTAAGCGCAAGAGTTGAAGAGGGCCGCCTGCATCTCATCTCCCCGGCCATGTCGCGGGTGGCGCCCCTACGCGCCGCATACGCGTCCACCGATATCTTTCGGCTCTTGATGGGACCTTGGAGTGACAGTGCGGATGAGGAACGATGTGGGTACCTGCGCGCTGATATCGATCACTTTCTTGAGGGGCGATTGGTGACCATAGCGTCCCGTCCCTTCCACGCGCGCAAGGCCTACATGGCTCAATTGGATTCGCCCGCAGACGAAGTCTGGGAAATCCGATCGCGCGACCCGAAGCCGAGCATTCGTCTCTTCGGAAGATTTGCGGCAAGAGACACCTTCGTGGCACTCACGTGGTCGGAACGAGGGCCTCTTGGTGCGGCAGGCTCTCGACAGTGGAGGGACGCGCTGGTGGGATGCAAGGCGGAATGGCGCAAGCTCTTTCCGACATACGAGCCATTACATGGAGCAAGCATTCATGACTACATCTCCTCAAACGTCATATCTGTCTGAGCTTTCAGAAGGCAAGGCCATTCCCATCGGCAAGCTCGCGTACTTTCGAGGCCGCCTCACGAATCGCATCCACGAGCTTGTGTTGACCGAGTTCAACAGGCTCGAGAATGAAGAAAAGATCTCTCGGGCGGAATTGGCACGCCGAATTGGGCGGAAGCCGGAGCAGGTGACACGTTGGCTCGGGGCAGCCGGCAACTGGACCATCGAAACACTTAGCGACTTGTTGTTGGCGATGGGGTGTGAGCCTGCGATGTCGATTAGCGCACTTGTCGCACACGGCACGCAGATTCAAACGGACGGCAACTCAAGAATCTCGCCCCTGGCTGTGGCGAACGAAGAGTTGCAGAGCTTCACGAATGAATGGCCCTGGGGAATGCGTGCAGAGAGTCGAGAAGTGGGCGGCTCCGCGATAAATGAACATCAACAGCGAACTCCCAACCAGATTTCCTCGAAATTCATGATTGCGAGCCAACAATGAAACTACTCGCCGTTCGAATGGCCCGATCAATTTGGTTGCTGCCGCAATACTTCGTGAATCCGAACGGAGTTGATCTTCGTCCAGCTGTGAAATTGATTGCGGAAAGATACTCGTTCCGAGTCTCCCCAGATGATGCGAAGGCCAGCGGCGCCGAGGGTCTACGCTTTGAGAATGGCAAGTTCGATACCAAGAAGGGGGCAATTGCAGTTCTCAATCTTGTACTTCAGGCCGAAGGAATCGTCGCTGAAACGCGCTCATCCACGGCCGATACTGATGCGTTCCTGTGTGACGTGCTGGGATTTGTCTGCGCGGAGTTCAAGTTGCCGGATCCCTCGGGTCTTCCTTTTCAAAAGAAGTACATAAGCGAACTGAACGTTTCGTACTCGAAGCAACCGCAGATTTTCCATCCGCAAATGAAGAGTTTCTTGAATGCCCTTGCTCCCGAAGTAGTCGACGAGCGCTCACCTGGCGCTGACTTCATCGGGTTTCAGTTCGGACCAGACCAGTCACTAACTGACAAGCCGCCGTTTCGCTTTGAAAGAGAGATCCGGACGCCGTTTCAGCACAATCGCTACTACTCCTTTGCGCCCTTTCGGACTGACGTGCACGTGAAGGTCCTCAAGAGCCTTGGAGCCTGAGGGCAGTAGATCTAGCCCGTAGAACTGTTCGACAAGGAAGTAAACCTAGGAGGGTTGAACTTGGGCCTCAGCGGGGGCATCTGAAGGGTCAGGCAGCTATAATTCGACCATGGCAATCCAGATCAAGACCGGCGACGACATCGGGCACATGCGCGTCGCGGGGCGCCTCGCCTCCGAGGTGCTCGATTTCATCACCCCCCACGTGAAGCCCGGCGTCTCCACGGCGCGGCTGGACGAGCTCTGCCACGAGTACATGGTCGACGAGCAGGGCACGGTCCCCGCCCCGCTCAACTACACGCCGCCCGGCCACCGCCCCTATCCCAAGTCGATCTGCACCTCGGTGAATCACCAGGTCTGCCATGGCATCCCGGGAGACAAGACGCTCAAGCCCGGCGACATCCTGAACATCGACATCACCGTGATCAAGGGCGGCTGGCACGGCGACACCAGCCGCATGTTCTACGTGGGCGATCCCTCCATCCAGGCGCGCCGCCTTTGCGAGACCACCTGGGAGGCGATGTGGCACGGCATAGCCCAGGTGCGCCCGGGCGCCACGCTGGGCGACATCGGCCATGCGGTGCAGAAGCTCGCGGAGACCCGGGGCTACAGCGTCGTGCGCGAGTTCTGCGGCCACGGGATCGGCAAGCGCTTTCACGAGGAGCCCCAGATCCTGCATTACGGCCGCCCGGGATCCGGCGTGGAGCTGAAGGAAGGCATGGTGTTCACCGTCGAGCCGATGATCAACGCGGGCCGGCGCGACATCAAGCAGATGAACGACGGCTGGACCATCGTCACCCGCGACCATAGCCTGTCCGCGCAGTGGGAGCACACGGTCGTGGTCACCGCCGACGGCGTCGAGGTGCTCACGCTGTCGAAGCATGCGCCTGCGCCCCCGGCGTTCATCGCCGAGCGCGTGGCCATCCCCGCCTGACCCTGGTCCCCTGAGCGAGCCCGCCACGCTTTCGCCGCCGCGCGCGGCCTTGAAGCGCGACCCGCCCTCGGACCCGCCCGCCGTGCGCAACTGGCTGAAGGAGCGCCGCGAGGAGCTGCGTGATCGCTACCTGCGCCGCC
The DNA here is from genome assembly GCA_046715885.1 of Usitatibacter sp. Taxonomy (GTDB): domain Bacteria; phylum Pseudomonadota; class Gammaproteobacteria; order Burkholderiales; family Usitatibacteraceae; genus Usitatibacter. The sequence goes on along the minus strand of JBKJYC010000278.1, from coordinate 4,478 downwards.
CCGAGCCCCACCGCCACCTTGCCGCCCACGCGGCCCAGGTGGACCTTCTCCTGCAGCGGCTCTGGGCGGAGTGCATCGACGATCCGTCGATCGCGCTGGTCGCGGTCGGCGGCTACGGCCGCGGGCTCATGTTTCCCCACTCCGACGTCGACGTGCTCGTGCTGCTGCCCGACGATCGGCGCGCCGACGCGAAGGTGGAGCGCTTCGTGGGCATGCTCTGGGACTGCGGCCTGGAGCCGGGACACAGCGTGCGCACCGTCGCCGAGTGCCTGGAGGAGGCCGCCAAGGACGTCACCGTGGACACGAGCCTGCTCGAATCGAGGTTCGTCGCCGGCGACGCCGCGCTCGTGGGCGAGCTCACGCGGCGGCTGAACGCGCAGCGCAACGTGCGCGATTTCTTCGAGGCGAAGATCAACGAGCAGATGCGCCGCTACGAGCGCTTCCAGGACGCGGCCTACAACCTCGAGCCCAACATCAAGGAGAGCCCCGGCGGGCTGCGCGACCTGCACATCGTGCTGTGGCTCGCGCGCGCCGCGGGGCTCGGGCGCTCGTGGAAGGAGCTCGCCGAGCAGGGGCTCATCACGCCCCTCGAGGCCGGCGCCATCGCCAAGAACGAGCGCGTGCTGGAGGACCTGCGGATCCGCCTGCACTACCTCGCCGGGCGGCGCGAGGACCGGTTGGTCTTCGACCACCAGATCGAGATCGCGCGCCAGCTGAAGCTGCCCGGCACCAAGGCGCTTGCGGCATCCGACCTGCTGATGCGCCACTACTACCTCGCGGCGAAGGCGATCTGGCGCTTCAACACCATCCTGCTCGCGAACCTGGTAGGGCGCGTTCGCCCGGAATCCGAGCGCACGGTGCGCATCCTGGACGCGCATTTCCGTGTCTGCGACGGGCTGCTGGACCTGCGCGACGAAGCGCTCTTCGAGCGCGAGCCCGGCAAGATGCTGGAGGCCTTCCAGCGCCTCCAGGAGTATCCCGAGATCGTGACGCTCTCGGCGACCACGCTGCGCGCGCTGAACCGCGCGCTGCCGCGCGTCAACCGCGAGTTCCGCGAGAAGCCGGAGAACCGCGCCCGGTTCATGCAGATCATCCGCTCCGAGCGCCTCACCTGGACCCTGCGGCGCATGAGCCGCTACGGGGTGCTCGGCCGCTACCTGCCCGCCTTCGGGCGCATCACGGGCCAGATGCAGCACGACCTCTTCCACGTCTACACCGTGGACGAGCACATCCTCATGGTGATCCGCAACCTGCGGCGCTTCCGCATCCCGCGGTTCGACCACGAGTACCCGCTCCTCTCGCAGCTCACGCAGGAGTTCGACCGCCCCGAGGTGCTCTACCTCGCCGCCCTCTTCCACGACATCGCCAAAGGGCGCGGCGGGGACCATTCGCACCTGGGCTCGCGCGACGCGCTGCGCTTCTGCCGCGACCACGGCCTGTCGAGGGCCGACGGCGCGCTGGTCGCGTGGCTGGTCGAGAGCCACCTCGTGATGTCCGCGACCGCGCAGAAGCAGGACCTCTCCGATCCCGCGGTGATCTCGCAGTTCGCCACTTTCGTCAACGACGAGAGGACGCTCATCGCCCTGTACATCCTCACGGTGGCCGACATCCGGGGCACCAGTCCCGCGGTGTGGAACGCCTGGAAGGGCGAGCTGCTGGAGGACCTCTTCCGCGTGACCCGGCGCGTGCTGCGAGGCGAGACGGATTTCGCCACCCCCTGGGTCGCGGCCAAGAAGGAGGAAGCGCTGCACATCTTTCGCCAGTACGTGCCGGAACCCGGACGCCACGAGGCTTTCTGGAAGAACCTCGACGACAACTACTTCCAGCGCTTCGAGGCGAACGAGATCGGATGGCACACGCGCACGCTCTGGGCGCGCTCCACGCCCGACAAGCCCATCGTGCGGGCACGCCTGTCGCCCGTCGGCGAGGGGCTCCAGATGCTGGTGTACGCGCCCGACCAGCCGGGCCTGTTCGCGCGCATCACCGGCTTCTTCGAGCGCATGCAGTTCGACGTGGCCGCGGCCAAGATCTACACCACGCGCCACGGTTTCGCGCTCGACAACTTCCAGGTCCTCTCGCGCTCCCGCGCCGGCGAGCACTACCGCGACCTGATCCAGTCGGTCGAGTCCGGCCTCGCCGAGCGCCTCGCCTCCGGCGGCCCGCTCGAGCGCCAGTCCGCCGGCCGCGTCTCGCGCTGGGTGAAGCACTTCCCCATCGAGCCGCGCGTGGAGATCAAGGCGGACCGCCGCGCCGGGCGCTGGCTGGTGATGGTGACCTGCGCCGACCGGCCGGGATTGCTCTCGACCCTGGCGCGCGTGTTCCTCGACCACGGCCTGAACCTCGTCGACGCGCGCATCGCCACGCTCGGCCCGCGCGCCGAGGACACGTTCGTGGTGAGCGGCAAGTCGCTCGAGGACGATGCCGGGCGCGCGGGCGTCGCGGCCGCTCTGGGCGCAGCGATCTCCGGCTGAGCAGGGCCGCGCGGCGCTACGCCGCGGCGGGAAGCTGCGCGAGCGAAGCGACCAGGTCGCCGAAGCGCTCGCCCTGCACGGTGACGTGCGCGCGCAGCCGTTCGGCGGCGAGCTCGCCCTCGCCCTTCAGCATCGCCTCCACGATCGCCTCGTGCTCGGCGAGCGAGTTGCCCATGCGATCGCGCACCCGCAGCTGCAGGCGCCGGTAGGGTCGCAGGCGCCGATGCAGCGCCATCGCCTGCTCCGCGAGGAACTCGTTCTGGCTCGCGGCGTAGATGGCGCGGTGGAATTCCTCGTTCTCGTGGAAGTAGGCGTCGGGATCGCCCGCGGCTGCCGCCCTGCTGCACGCCTCGAGCGCCTTGCGCAACGCCGCCTCGTGCTCCGGCTGCATGCGGCGCGCGGCGCGGCGCGCACAGGTGGCTTCCAGCTCCGCCATCACGTCGAACATCTCGTACAGGCGCCGGGGTTCCAGCACCGAGACCCTCGCGCCCTTGCGGCGGCGCACATCGACCAGGCCCGAGGAAGCGAGTTGGATCAGGGCCTCCCGGATCGGCGTCTTGGAGACGCCGAAGCGCTCGCCCAGCGCCTGCTCGTCGACCCGGCTGCCCGGTGGCAACCGACCCATGGCGATCTCCTCTTCAATGGCTTCGCGCAGCTGGTCTGAACGTTTCTCTTTCATTATCAATCGCTTGTATGAGTACCACGGAGGTAGTCAGCCCATGCTAACCGAGCCTTGACATATTCTCAAGGGACGTTTTAAAATTCATCATCTTAATTTAAATATATTTAAACATCGATGGAGTATCCGTACATGTCCCCCATCACGGAAGTTGCGAGACTCGGCAAGCGCCCCCGGGCGCCCTCCCCGGAACGCGCCGGCACGCCCGCGAACGCGGCTGAGTTGGGCGCCATGTCCCTCGCCCTGCTGTCCGAGCGCGGCGAGGCCTCGGGTGTGGCGCTCGCCCGTCAGATCCTCGGGGCGTATGCGAGCTTCCCGCGCGCGGACCGGCTGGCCTACCTCCTCCTGCTCGCGGAGCGCTTCGGGCCGGATCCCGCGCGGCTCGAAAGGGCCATCGACCGGTATCGCAAGCAACCGGACGCGGCCAGATCCGCCGAGCTCTTCGCCGCGAGCGAGCCGCCGCGCCAGGAACTGATCCGGCGCCTGAACCTCGCGCCCGGCGGCACCGCGGGCGTGGTGGCGATGCGCGCGGACGTGCTGGCGGCGCTGGACCGCCATTCCGAGCTGGCCGCCGTGGACGCGGACTTCGTGCACCTGCTCTCGTCCTGGTTCAACCGCGGCTTCCTCGAGATCCGCCGTATCGACTGGACCACGCCCGCGCACATCCTCGAGAAGGTGATCCGCTACGAGGCCGTGCACGAGATCACCAGCTGGGGCGACCTGCAGCGGCGCCTGCAGCCCGAGGACCGGCGCTGCTTCGCCTTCTTCCATCCGGCGCTCACCGACGAGCCGCTGATCTTCGTCGAGGTGGCGCTCACGACGTCCATCCCGGCCTGCATCGCGCCGCTGCTCGCCGAGGGCCGCCGGCCGATCGCCGCCGCGCGCGCGCGAACCGCGGTGTTCTACTCGATCTCCAACTGCCAGGCCGGCTTGAAGGGCGTGTCGTTCGGCAACTTCCTCATCAAGCAGGTGGCCGAGGAGTTGAAGCGCGAGTTGCCATCGCTGCGCACCTTCATCACGCTCTCTCCCGTTCCCGGCTTCCGCGCGTGGCTGGATGCGGAGCGCGCCTCGTCTTCCCCGGAGATCCTGCGCGCGCGCGACCGCACCGCCCTCGAGGCCCTCGACCGCGCCGGCTGGCCGCAGGACGAGGCCGCGTCGAAGCGTGCGCGGCCCATCCTGGTGGCCGCGATGGCCCACTACCTGCTGAAGGCGAAGCACCGCTCGGGCAAGCCCGCCGATCCGGTCGCGCGCTTCCACCTGGGCAACGGCGCCCTGCTCGACCGCATCAACTGGATGGGCGATCCCTCGGACAAGGGCCTGCGCCAGGC
>JBKJYC010000277.1:0-7302 GCA_046715885.1 Usitatibacter sp. | reverse complement strand
CCTCTCGGGCGGCGAGCGCGGCCGGCTGCACCTCGCGAAGACGCTGCTCGCAGGCGGCAACGTGCTGCTGCTGGACGAGCCTTCCAACGACCTCGACGTGGAAACGCTGCGCGCTCTCGAAGACGCGCTGCAGGAGTTCGCGGGCAGCGTGCTCGTGATCTCCCACGACCGCTGGTTCCTCGACCGCATCGCCACCCACATCCTCGCCGCCGAGGGCGATTCACAGTGGGTCTTCTATCCCGGCAACTACCGCGAGTACGAGGACGACAAGAAGAAGAGGCTGGGGGAAGAAGGTGCGGCGCCCCATCGCCTGCGCTTCAAGCCGCTGCACAAGTAGCCGCGGCGAGGCAATCGCGGCGCATGGCAGTCAATCCGGCTTGATGTTGGAATCCTTGATCACCTTCGCCCACATGGTGATCTCCTGGCGGATGCGGGCCTCGGCCTGCTCGGGCGTGGTGGTCACCGCATAGGCACCCTGGTTGAGCAACTGTTCCTGGACCTCGGGCTTCGCCAGGATCCTGGTGATCTCCGCGTTCAGCTTGTCGATGATGGGCTTGGGCGTTTTCGCGGGCGCGGCGACGCCGAAGAGCGAGGCGACCTCGTAGCCGGGCATTCCCACTTCCGCTGTGGTGGGGACGTCGGGCAGCATCGAGATGCGCTGCGGGGTCGTCACGGCCAGGGCGCGCAGGCGCCCGGCCTTGATGAACTGCAGCGACGCGGGCACGGTCTCGCACATCGTGACCACCTGGCCGCTCACGAGGTCGGTCATGGCGGGGCCGCTGCCCTTGTACGGGACGTGGACCATGTCCAGATTGCCGCCCAGGCGCCGGAAGAGCTCCGCGCACATGCGCTGCGGCGCGCCGGCGCCGGAGGACGCGTAGGTGAGCTTGTTCGGATTGGCCTTCGCGTAGGCCACGAGCTCCTTCATGTCCTTCACCGGCAGCGAGGGCGTCACGACCCAGACCAGCGGCACCGAGCCCACGATCGACACCGGCACGAGGTCCTTCTCGAGCGAGTAGCGGATGGTGTCCTTCTCTAGGGTGGCCATGATCGAGTGCGAGGTCATGGCGCCCATCAGCAGCGTGTAGCCGTCGGGCGGCGCCGTCGCCACGGATTCCGCGCCGAGGTTGCCGCCGGCGCCGGCCTTGTTCTCGACGATCACCTGCTGCCCGAGGGCGGGCGACAGGTGCTGGGCCAGCACGCGGCCGATCGCGTCGGTGGCCCCGCCGGGAGAATAGGGGACCACCAGCTTGATCGGCTTGTTGGGGTATTGGGCGAACGCCGCGGCCGCGGCAGAGAGAAGCACACAGAGCAGGGATCGGGCGAGGCGCATCGCGGTCTCCAAGGGGCGATAGAATCGAAGGCCATGGTACCGCCACCCGATTGATACCCCAATGAGCAACGGTTTGAAGAAGGGCCTCACCAGCTACGGCGACAGCGGCTTCTCGCTCTTCCTGCGCAAGGCCTTCATCAAGGGCGCGGGCTATACCGACGACGCGCTGGACCGGCCGATCGTGGGCATCGCCAATACCGGAAGCGCGTACAACCCCTGCCACGGCAACGCCCCGCAGTTGATCGAGGCCGTGAAGCGCGGCGTCATGCTCTCGGGCGGGCTGCCGATGGACTTCCCCAGCATCTCGATCCACGAGAGCTTCGCCTCGCCGACCTCCATGTACCTGCGCAACCTCATGTCCATGGACACCGAGGAGATGATCCGTGCCCAGCCGATGGACGCCGTCGTGCTGATCGGCGGCTGCGACAAGACGGTGCCGGCGCAGCTGATGGGCGCGGCCTCGGCCGGCATTCCCGCCGTCGAGCTCGTCACCGGCTCCATGCTCACCGGCTCGCACGAGGGCACGCGCGTAGGCGCCTGCACCGATTGCCGCCACTACTGGGGCCGGTATCGCGCCGAGGAGATCGACTCCGACGAGATCGCGCGCGTGAACAACCAGCTCGTGGCGAGCGTCGGCACCTGCTCGGTCATGGGCACCGCGAGCACCATGGCGTGCGTCGCCGAAGCGCTCGGCATCACCGTGTTCGGCGGGGCCTCGGCACCGGCCGTCACCGCGGATCGCATCCGGATCGCCGAGCGCACGGGTGCGACCGCCGTCGCGATGGTGAAGCAGAGGCTGACACCCGAGCGCATCCTCACGGCCGACGCGTTCGAGAACGCGCTTCGCGTGCTGCTCGCCATCGGCGGCTCGACCAACGGCGTCATCCACGTGACCGCCATCGCCGGGCGCCTGGGCATCGACATCTCGCTCGAGCGCCTCGACGCGCTGGGCCGCGAGACGCCGGTGCTGGTGGACCTGAAGCCTTCCGGCCAGCATTACATGGAGGACTTCCACAGGGCGGGCGGGGTGCCTACGCTGCTTCGCGAGCTGAAGCCGCTCCTGCACCTGGACACGCTCACCGTCACCGGCCGCACGCTCGGCGAGGAGCTCGAGGCCGCCGGCGAGGGCTTCGCGCAGGACGTGGTGCGCCCGCGAAGCAACCCGATCTATCCGCAAGGCGGCATCGCGGTGCTGCGCGGCAACCTGGCGCCGGGCGGGGCGATCATCAAGCAGTCCGCGGCGGATCCGAAGCTGATGGAGCACGAGGGCCGCGCCGTCGTTTTCGAGAACCTCGAGGACCTGGCCGCGCGCATCGACGACGCCGCGCAGGACGGGAAAGCCAACGACGTCCTGGTTTTGAAGAACATCGGCCCGCGCGGCGCGCCCGGCATGCCCGAGGCCGGCTACCTTCCGATCCCGCGCAAGCTCGCCAAGGCGGGCGTGAAGGACATGGTGCGCGTCTCCGACGGCCGCATGAGCGGGACCGCCGCGGGCACCATCGTGCTGCACGTCACGCCGGAGTCCGCCATCGGGGGCCCGCTCGCCCATGTGCGCTCCGGCGACCGCATCCGGCTGAGAGTGAAGAACCGCGAGATCGCGCTGCTGGTGAGCGAGCAGGAGCTGGCGCATCGCGCGCAATCCAACCCCGTAGCGCTGCCGCGCGCGCCGCGCGGCTATCGCAAGCTCTTCCTCCAGTCGGTCACGCAGGCCAATCGCGGCGTGGACTTCGACTTCCTCACAAAATCGGGGTCAGGGTAGAAATATCCATCACAGCGTCTCGCCGGGTTTCAGCAGCCCGTTGGCCTGCAGGGCCTTCGAGACCCACGCGGGCTTGAGGTCCTTGCCCTGGCGCAGGGCGGCGATGCGCGCCTGCTCCTCGGCCACCTTCTTCGCCGCCAGCTCGAGCATGAACGGGGCTTTCTCGCGCTCGATGATCGTGACGCCGTCGGCGTCGCCGATCACGAGATCCCCGGGGCTCACCGTCACGCCGCCCACGCAGATGGCGTGGTTGAGGCGGCCGGGAACGTACTTGGTCGGGCCGTTGGGGCTGGTGCCGACGGCATAGACGGGAAAGCCCAGCTCCACGATCTCCTCGCTGTCGCGCACCGCCGCGTCGATCACGGCGCCGGCGATACCGAGCTGGATGCACGTGTTCATCATGATCGAGCCCATCAAGGCACACGTGGTGTCGCCCTTGCCGTCGATCACCAGGATGTCGCCCGGCTTCGCGAGCTGCATCGCGGCGTGGATCATGAGGTTGTCCCCGGCGCGCACCTCGATCGTGAAGGCGGGGCCCGCGAGGCGAGTCCTCGGCGTGAGGGCCGCGATGCGCCCGTCCAGCGCCCCGCGGCGGCCCGCGACGTCGGCGAAGATGGAAGCGGCGTACTGCGAGGCTTCTCTCACGACTTCGAGCGAAACGCGCGCGAAATCGCGAACGATCTCGGGGGTCGGGGAGGCGGTCTTGTCGATCATAGGGGGTTTCCTGGGTTGCGGTTGCGCCTGCGCGTCGTCAGATCCGGCGCAGATGCTGCGCCCCGAGCTCACCGGGCGCGTTGATGCCCAGCAACGCCATGTCGCGCCAGACCTCTTCGTAGAGGATCTTCACCGCATGGCGCACACCCTCGCTGCCTCCGACCGCAGCGGCGTAGAGGAAAGGCCGGCCGACGAAGACGAATTGCGCGCCGAGTGCCAGCGCTTTCAGGACGTCGGTGCCGCGCCGCACGCCGCTGTCCATCATGACGGGGATCGAGCCCGCGAGCGCTTCGGCGATCTCGGAGAGCACGCGCACCGGCGACACCGCGCCGTCGAGCTGCCGGCCGCCGTGGTTGGAGACGATGACCCCGTCGGCGCCGCTGGCGCGCGCGATCTTCGCGTCCGCCACTGCCAGCAGGCCCTTCACGACGAGGTGCCCCTTCCAGCGCTTGCGGATCAACTCCAGGTGCTTCCAATCGAGGTGGTCGCGCGCGCTGAAGTCGCGCAGCACCGAGCCGGACATGATGGGGGCGCCGCGCTCGGCGTAGGAATTCTCGAAGTGCGGCATGCCGTGCTTCACCAGCGTGCGCAGGAACGTGCCGACGGTCCAGCGCGGCCGGATGGCGCCATCCCAGGCGAGGCGCAGGCTGGGCCTCAGCGGCGTCGAGAAGCCCGCGCGGATGTTGTTCTCGCGGTTCGCGAGCACGGCGGTATCGACCGTGAGCACCAGCGTGCGGAATCCCGCGGCGGCCACCCGATCGACGAGCGCCAGGATGCGCGTGGAATCCCCTGGGAGGTAAGCCTGGAACCACGAGCGCGGCGCCGCCTGCGCGACCTCCTCCAGGCGGACGAGCGAGGTGCCGCTCAGGATCATCGGGGTGTTGTCCTGCTCGGCCACGCGCGCCAGGACGATGTCGCCGCGATAGGTCGCCAGCGCGCTCAATCCCATCGGCGCGATCCCGAAGGGCGCCGCATAGCGTTCGCCGAAGAGCGTGGTCTCCTGGCTGCGCTTCGAAACGTTCGCCAGCGCGCGCGGGATGAAGGCGTACTCCTGGAAAGCGTCGCGGTTGTCGCGCAGGGATGCGTTCGTTTCCACGCCGCCGGAGTAGTAGGCGAAGATCGGGCGGGGGAGGCGCCGGCGCGCGACTCGCTCGAAATCGTCGAGGCAGAGGATCTCTTGCATCCGCGCATCTTACCGACGCGGGCCCTACTTGACCTTGAACTTGACCTCGTTGGTCTTCTTGCCGTTGACCAGCAGGTCGACACGGTAGTCGCCGACCGGCCAGCCCGCCGAAGGCTTTGAGAAGGAGAAGTCCACCTTCGGGTCCTTCGCCCCTGTCACCGTCACCTCGACGCTGTCGATCACGTAGTTGGGAGGCGCGGCCGCGGTCTTCTCCGCGACCCAGACGCTCTTCACCTTGGTGCCCGCCGGGGCCTCGAGGAGCCGTGCGGCGAGGAAGACCTTGGCCGTGGTCGGCGCGAACGTGTTCTTGTGGCTGCCGCCCTTCGCGTCGGAAAGCACCAGCGCGTCGAGCCGCGGAGGACCCGCGAGGGCGGCCGTGGCGGCGAGCGCCGCCACGGCGAGAAGCACCGGGATCCGGATCACGCGGCCTTTTTCACCACGATGGTGCCGCCGGCAATGTCGCCCAGGCGCTGCTTGTTCTTCGACACCCAGACGATGATCGCGCCCACGAGATAGAAGAAGAGGCCGTCGATGATGCGCAGCAGGTTGCGAATCACGGCTTCCTTCCAGCTGATCGCGGCGCCGTCCGCCAGCTTGACCACCCGCAGTCCCATCACCATCTTGCCGAGCGTGGCGCCCTTCGTGGCTTCCAGGCCGATGTAGTACCCGATGGCCACCAGGAAGAACAGCAGCCCGGGGGCGCCCTGGAGGTTGAAGCCGGTGGAGGTTGCGGAACCGAACGGAATGGCGATGAGCCAGCCGACGATGCCGAGGATGATCGTATCGATCAGTATTGCCACGAACCGCAATCCGACTCCGACTGGCTGCATTGTTGGCTCCCCTTTGTTGTAGTGCGGGGATGGTGAGCGCCTCCGGCTGTGGTCGTCAAGCTCGATCCAAAACCTCCAGCTCGGCCGGGGTGAGCTCCAGGCGCGTGGCTTCCAGCAGCTCGTCCAGCTGCCCGAGCGAGGTCGCGCTCGCGATCGGCGCCGTGATCCCGGGCTGCGCCATCACCCAGGCGAGGGCCACTGTCGCCGGGTTCGTGTCCCTGGCGGCCGCGACCTCGTCGAGCGCCGCCAGCACGCGGCCGCCACGGTCGCCCTCGAAGAACTTCTTCAGCCCCGCCTCCCGAGGGCGCCCGACGATGTCCCCGGGCTTGCGGTACTTTCCCGACAGGAAGCCGCGCGCGAGCGCGAAGAACGAGATGACGCCGAGCCCGTGCTCCTTCACGACCGGCAGCAGCTCCGCCTCGAACTCGGCGCGGTCGTACAGGTTGTAGTTGGGCTGCAGCGTCTCGTAGCGCGGCAGGCCGAGCCGGCGGCTCGCCTCCAGGGACTCGCGCAGCCGCCGCGGCTTGAAGTTGGAAGCGCCGATGGCGCGCACCTTGCCCTGCTTCACCAAGATCGCGAACGCCTCCAGCGTCTCCTCGACCGGCGTCCCGGGATCGTCGATGTGCGACTGGTAGAGGTCGATGTAGTCGGTACGCAGCCGCCGCAGGGAGTCCTCCACAGACTTGGCGATGTGATCGCTCCTGAGGCCCTTGTGCCCGCCGATCTCCATGCCGACCTTGGTGGCGAGCACGATGCGATCGCGCCGGCCGCCCTGCGCGAGCCAGTTGCCGATGATGGTTTCCGACTCGCCGCCCGCGTGCCCCGGCACCCATGTCGAGTAGGTGTTGGCCGTGTCGACAAGTTCGAAGCCCGCGTCGATGAAGCGGTCGAGCAGGCGAAAGGAGGTGGGTTCGTCGGCGGTCCAGCCGAAGACATTGCCGCCGAAGGCGAGGGGCGCTACGGAGATGCCGGAGTTGCCGAGGGGTCGCTTTTGCATCGCCGCATTATGCGGCCCGGCGGATCTCCCGGATGCGCGCGGCGGCGTGCCAGAAGTAGCTCGAAAGCTCCTGCAACTGCTCGGCCTTGGGCGGGGCGCTGCGCGCCTCGAAGTAGCCTTCCGCAAGCCGGCGCTGGTAGCGCACGATGTCGGCGCCGTCCTCGAGGTGCAGCTCGTGGTCGCTGCGGATCAGCGGCTCGAGCTCGTTGGGCGACCACAGGACAAGGTAGTCGCGCGCCCGCTCCACGACTTCGGCTTCGGTTCGCGCGCGCTCGATCTCGCGGTGCCAGCAGTCCATGGTGCCCTCGGTTCGGTAGTGGAGCTGGCCTCATTGCGACACAACATGTTGCGCAATGAAGTCGGACACCCCACGAACATGCTGTAGGTAGGCACCGACAGGCCGTTCGGTATGCTGTTTCCCATGCGGGCCGTCCTCACGATCACCGTCCCTTTCTTCGCGCGTCACCACCGAGCCCGCTTTCCTCA
>JBKJYC010000276.1:0-2536 GCA_046715885.1 Usitatibacter sp. | reverse complement strand
TTCAGATATTGCTGTCAATGAAGGCGGCAAGCTGCGTCTTCGAGAGCGCGCCCACCTTCGTGGCCTCCAGGTTGCCGTTCTTGAAGATCATCAGCGTGGGAATCCCGCGGATCCCGTACTTGGGGGGGGTGGCCTGGTTCTCGTCGATGTTGAGCTTCGCGACCTTGAGGCGCCCGGAGTACTCCTGCGCGATCTGGTCCAGGGCCGGGGCGATCATCTTGCACGGGCCGCACCACTCCGCCCAATAGTCGACCAGCACCGGCGTCTGCGATTGCAGGACCTGCTCCTCGAAACTGTCGTCCGTGATGTGGATGATGTTTTCGTTCACGAAAGCCTCTTGCTCGGGATGGGGGATGCGCCGCGGGGGAAACCGAAGGGGGCGCGCGAGATGGGGTGCATTCTAGGCCAATCCGGCCGCGGGTGGCAAAGGCGCGGGTTGGGGCGGCCGCGGCCCCTCTGCTAAAATAGACGGCGTTTTTCACTCGAAATTCCCGGTTCCCGAAAAGGCTTCATTCATGACCTATGTGGTCACCGAGTCCTGCATCAAGTGCAAGTACACCGACTGCGTGGACGTCTGCCCGGTCGATTGCTTCCGCGAGGGCCCGAACATGCTCGTCATCGATCCCGACGAGTGCATCGACTGCACGCTGTGCGTCGCCGAATGCCCGGTCGAGGCGATCTTCGCCGAGGACGACGTGCCGGCGGACCAGAAGGATTTCACGGCCCTGAACGCCGAGCTCTCCAAGGTCTGGAAGCCGCTGGTGGAGCGCAAGCCCGGCCCGCCCGACGCCGACGATTGGAAGGACGTGAAGGAAAAGCGCCACCTGCTGGAGAAGTAGCCGGGCCGCTTCCGCGGCAATACGACTTCTCGCTAACGCGTGCGACGAGATGCAGGGCCTGGCCCCAATTGTTTTTCAGTCATAGAGGCCGGCCTTGGCTTTGCCGCGGAAGATCCGGTAGGCCACGATCGTGTAGCCGATGATGAAGGGCAGCACGACCAGCGCGCCCGCCAGCACCACCTTCAGCGACGAGGGATGGGCCGCGGCGTCCCAGATCGTGAGGCGGTCGATCACGACGAAGGGGAAGATGCTGTACGCAAGCCCGAGGAACGCGAGCGCGAAGATCACGACCGCTCCCAGGAAGGGATGCCAGTCGCGCAGCGCCTCCCCACGCCGGAACCGGCCCAGCGCGCGCCAGATCCACACCCACGCCGTGGCGCATGCCAGCGGCAGCACGAGGAGCGCGAGGGTGCGGGGGAAGTCGAACCACTTGTGACGCACGGTCTCGCTGATGAGCGGCGTAGCCAGGCTCACGAGCGCCACCCCGAGCGCCACCCAGAGCAACCCCCAGCGCGCCCACGCGGCCGCCTTCCTCTGCAGCTCGCCCTCGGTCTTGGCGATGAGCCAGGTGGCTCCGAGCAGCACGTAGCCGCCGCACACGCTGGCACCCACCAGCATGGCGAAGGCGAAGTAGAAGAAGCCGGGCTCGAAGCCGGTGATGTAGCGCCCGAGCATCACGCCCTGGAAGAACGACGCCATGAACGAGCCCGCCCAGAAGAGGCCGTTCCAGAGATCGCGGTGCCAACCCAGGGCCTTCATGCGCAGCTCGAAGGCAACGCCGCGCAGCATGAGCCCCACCAGCATCGCGACCACGGGCAGGTAAAGCTGGCCCAGGATGATGCCGTGCGCCTCCGGAAACGCGACCAGCAGGATGCCCACGCCGAATACCAGCCACGTCTCGTTCGCGTCCCAGAACGGCCCGATGGAAGCCACCATCACCGATTGCTCCTCGGTGGTGGCGGCCGGCATCAGCATGCCGACACCCAGGTCGTAGCCGTCCAGCACGACGTAGGCCAGGACCGAGAGTCCCATCAGCACCATGAAGATGAGCGGGAGGTCCACGGCTATTCCGCGGCGCGGGCCGCCAAGGGGACCACCGCGGCCGCTGCTTCGGGAGGCGGGTCGCCGGTGTTCGCGCCCTGGCCCGCGAGGTGAGTGAGCACGACCATGTACGCGATCAACATTGCGCCATAGGTAAGGATGTAGGCAGTGAGGCTGGCGCCCAGCTGCGCGCCGGAAATGTCGCCGACGGCTTGCGCGGTGCGCAGCAGGCCGGTCACCAGCCACGGCTGGCGCCCCATCTCCGTGACGATCCAGCCCGACAGCGTGGCGATCCACCCGGCGAACGTGAATCCGGCAAACGTCCACAGCAGCCAGCGCGGCGCGACGCGGGAGCGCCGCGTCATCCACGACCCCAGCCAGGAGAGCGCGATCATCAGCACCCCCAGGCCGACCATGACGCGGAATGCGAAGAACACCGGAGCCACCGGGGGGATGTCCTCGCCGAACTCGTTCAACCCCTTCAGCTCGCCCGTGGTGCTGTGGGTGAGGATCAGCCCGGCCAGGTAGGGCAACTCGATCGCGTAGTCGTTGCGGCGCTTCTCCTGGTTCGGAATCGCAAAGAGCACCAGGGGCGCGCCTTTCTCCGTGTGCCACAGCGCTTCCATCGCCGCGATCTTCGCCGGCTGGTGCTTGAG
>JBKJYC010000275.1:0-3239 GCA_046715885.1 Usitatibacter sp. | reverse complement strand
GTGTATCGCCTGAAGCTCGCCACCGGCAACATCACATCCGCCGCCGACTACATGGAGATGGCGCAGCTCGCACTCCAGGCGGGCATCCCGTCCGAGGCGAAGGCCGTCGTGGACAAGGGCTACGCCTCGGGGATCCTGGGCAAGGGCGCCGAGGCCGAGCGCCAGAAGCGCCTGAAGGACCTCGTGGACAAGCAGCTCGGGGAGGCCAAGGCGGCCCGCGACACGGCGGAGAAGGAAGCGCTCGCGTCCAAGGACGGCGCCGACCTGGTGAAGCTTGGCGCCAACTACGTGTACGAAGGCAACGCCGACAAAGGCATCAAGCTGATGGAGCAGGGCGTGAAAAAGGGCGGCCTGAAGCGCCCCGAGGACGCCAAGCTGCAGTTGGGCGAGGCCATGATCCAGGCCGGCCAGCGCGGCCGGGCGGTCACCGTCCTGAAGGACGTGAAGGGCACCGACGGCACCGCCGACCTCGCGCGACTTTGGTCGCTGCACGCCCAACGCTAGGGCGAAAGTAGGTAAAGTCTCCTCTTCCCGGGAGGAGACATGGCCGAGCCGGACGCACTGACGCTCGATCAGCGCCGCAAGGTCGAGGAGTTCGTCGAAGAGGAAGAAGGCGCGGTCAGCCGCTACAAGGGCTGGCTCGCCGTTTTCCTCACGGCCGTCGCGGTCGGCTCCTCCGTATTCCACCTCTACTCCGCGTACGGCATCGTGCAGACCGACGTGCTGCGCGCCGTGCACGTGGGCATCGTGCTCTTCCTCACCTACCTGATGTTCCCGGCCGCGAAGCGCTTTCGCCACCGGCTGATGCCCTGGGACATCGCCCTGGCGCTCCTCTCCGTCGCCACCATCGTCTACATGCTCGTGAACGGCGACGCGTTCACCGACCGCAACGTGAATCCCACGCAGTGGGACAAGATCATGGGCATCGCGCTGATCGCGCTCGTGATCGAGGCCACGCGCCGGACCTCGGGCTGGATCATGCCCATCGTGATCGGCGCCTTCCTCGCCTACGCGTTCGCCGGCCCCTACCTGCCCAGCCCGTGGACGCACCGCGGCTACGACATCGACCGGCTCGTGGGCCACATGTACATGACGCTCGAGGGCATCTTCGGCGTCGCGGTGGACGTCTCGGCCACGCTCATCATCCTGTTCACCATCTACGGCGCCTTCCTGCAGTACTCGGGCGCGGGGAAGTTCTTCCTCGATTTCTCCTTCGCGCTCTTCGGCGGCAAGACGGCGAGCTCCGGGCGCGCGGTCGTGTTCGCGTCGTTCCTGCTGGGCGGCCCGTCGGGCTCGGGCGTGGCCACCACGGTGACCATCGGCTCGGTGGCCTATCCGATGCTCGAGCGCGCGGGCTACGAGAAGAACGCGGCCGGCGGGTTGCTGGCCGCCGGCGGCCTGGGCGCGATCCTTTCCCCGCCGGTGCTGGGGGCGGCGGCGTTCCTGATCGCGGAGTTCCTCAAGATCTCGTATCTCGAAGTGATCAAGATGGCGCTGGTGCCGACCGTCTTGTACTACTTCTCGCTCTTCCTCATGGTCGAGCTGGACGCGCGCAAGTACGGCATGAGCGCGCAGATGTTCGAGAAGGTCGAGAGCGCCTGGAGCCTCGCCAGGCGCTACTGGTTCCACTTCCTCTCGCTCGCCTCCATCGTCTTCTTCATGCTGTGGGGGTTCTCGCCCACGCTCTCGGTGTTCTGGGCGACGGTGACGGCGTTCGTGGTGAGCTTCCTCGATCGCGCCAATGCGCTGTTCCCGCGACGCTTCATCCAGGCCATGGAAGCGGGCACCACCGGCGTGCTCAACGTCGCCGCGACCTGCGCCTCGGCGGGCATCATCGTCGGCGTCGTGACCCTCACCGGCCTGGGGCTCAAGTTCTCGTCCATCGTGATCGACTACGCCGGCGGCAGCCTGGCGCTGACGGCGATCTACACCGCGCTCATCGTGTGGATCGTGGGCCTCGCGGTGCCGGTGACGGCCTCCTACATCATCTGCGCGGTGATCGCGGCCCCGGCGCTCATCACGCTGGGCGTTCCCGACTTCGCCGCGCACATGTTCATCTTCTACTACGCGTTGCTCTCCGAAGTCTCCCCGCCCACCGCGCTGTCGTGCTTCGCGGCGGCCGCCATCACGGGCGGCGATCCGTACAAGACGACCCTGCAGGCGTGGAAGTACACGATGCCCGCCTTCGTGGTGCCGTTCTTCTTCGTGCTGGAGCCACTGGGCACCGGCGTGCTGCTGCAGTTGCCGAAGGGCGGAACCTGGCCGCAGGTGGCCGTGGTCATCGGCTTCTGCTTTCTCGCCGTGGCCGCGCTCGCCGCCGGCCTGCAAGGCTGGCTCCTGCTGAAGACCAATGTCCTCGAGCGCGCGCTCCTGATCCTCGCGGGCCTGCTGATCATCGTGCCCGCGGCGAAGCTCGACTACTTCGGGATCGGCCTGTTCGCCTTCGTCCTGGTGCTACAACTCGTACGCCGAAGGCGCAAGCCCGCACCCGCGTGAAATCGATCCGCACCGACATCCTCATCCTCGGCTCGGGTGGGGCGGGACTGTTCGCCGCCCTGCATGCCAAGCGCCTCGCCCCGGAGCTCTGCGTCACCATCGCCGTGAAGGGCCTGCTGGGCAAGTGCGGCTGCACGCGCATGGTCCAGGGCGGCTACAACGTGGCGCTCGCCGCAGGAGACTCCGTGGAGCGCCATTTCATGGACACCATCGAGGGCGGTAAATGGCTTCCCGACCAGGACCTCGCGTGGACTCTGGTCACCAAAGCGGTGGAACGCGTGCGCGAGCTGGAGAACGAGGTCGGCTGCTTCTTCGACCGCAATCCCGACGGCACGCTGCACCAGAAGGCGTTCGCGGGCCAGACTTTCGACCGCACGATCCACAAGGGCGATCTCACGGGCATCGAGATCGTGAACCGCCTCGCCGAGCAGGTGTGGGTCGCGGGCGTTGAACGGCTCGAGGAGCATCGCGCGGTCGAGCTGGTGAAGACGCGCGACGGCGCAGCGCTGGCCGGCGTGCTGCTGGTGGACATGCGCGAGGGTACGTTCGTCTTCGTGCAGGCCCGGGCGGTGCTGCTCGCCACGGGCGGCGGACCCACCATGTACCGCTTCCACACGCCCTCGGGGGACAAGAGCTGCGACGGCCTCGCGATGGCGTTGCGCGCCGGGCTCTCGCTGCGCGACATGGAAATGGTTCAGTTCCATCCCACCGGCCTTCTCGCCGGGCCGGGCACGCGCATGACC
>JBKJYC010000274.1:0-3199 GCA_046715885.1 Usitatibacter sp. | reverse complement strand
GCCCCTCATCGCCTCGGCCACGGCGACCTTCCTCTTCCGCCAGTTCTTCATGACGATTCCCGACGAGCTCGCCGAGGCGGCGCGCATCGACGGCGCGGGCCCCATGCGCTTCTTCTGGGACGTCGTGCTCCCGCTCTCCAAGACCAGCATGGCCGCGCTCTTCGTGATCCAGTTCATCTACGGCTGGAACCAGTACCTCTGGCCGCTGATCGTGACCACCGACGAGTCGATGTACACCGTCGTGATCGGCATCAAGCGCATGATCGTGGGCGGCGACGCGCTCACCGAATGGAACCTGGTGATGGCCACGGCGATCCTGGCGCTGCTGCCGCCGGCGCTGGTGGTGATCCTCATGCAGAAGTGGTTCGTGAAGGGCCTGGTCGAAACAGAAAAATAGACAACATGGCCGAGATCGTTCTCAAGGACGTCAGGAAGAGCTACACCAAGACGCTGCAGGTCATCCACGGGGTCAGCGCGACCATCGCCGACGGCGAGTTCATCGTGATCGTCGGGCCCTCGGGCTGCGGCAAGTCCACGTTGCTGCGGATGATCGCGGGCCTGGAGACGGTCACCGACGGCGAGATCTCCATCGCGGACCGCGTGGTGAACAACGTCGAGCCCAAGGACCGCAACATCGCCATGGTCTTCCAGAACTACGCGCTCTACCCGCACATGACCGTCTACGAGAACATGTCGTACGGGCTGCGCATCCGGCGCATGTCGGCGGCGGAGATCGAAACGAGGGTGCAACGGGCGGCAAAGATCCTCGAGCTGGGTGCCTTCCTGCAACGCCGGCCGCGCGAGCTCTCGGGCGGCCAGCGCCAGCGCGTGGCCATGGGGCGGGCGATCGTGCGCGAGCCCGCCGCCTTCCTCTTCGACGAGCCGCTGTCGAACCTGGACGCGAAGCTGCGCGTGCAGATGCGCCTCGAGATCCAGAAGCTGCACCGCAACCTCAAGACCACCAGCGTCTTCGTCACGCACGACCAGGTCGAGGCGATGACGCTCGCCGACCGCATGATCGTGATGAACCTCGGCAGGGTCGAGCAGATTGGCCGGCCGATCGACGTCTACGACAACCCCGCGTCGACGTTCGTGGCCGGATTCATCGGCTCGCCCGCGATGAACTTCCTCCCCGGAAAGCTCGGCGGGGACGGCGTGGACGTGGGCGAGGGCGTGCGCATTCCGGTCCCCGCCGAGCTGCGCGCCAAGGCGCCGGCGGAAATCACGATCGGCTTGCGCCCCGAGCACCTCGTGGCCGCGGGCGGCGCCGGCCCGGCATTCCGCCTCAAGGTGGACACCGTCGAGGCGCTCGGCGCCGACTCGCTGCTGCATTGCGCCTTCGGCGGCAGCTCGATCGTCGTGCGCGTGGACGGCCACACGACACCGGAGCCCGGCACCCCGATGACGGTCTCGGCCATGCCGGGCAAGACGTACTTCTTCGACACGGCGACGGGCAAGCGGCTCGCGACATGACACTGGATGCCCGGCGCCTCGAGGAGCTGAGCTTGAACTCCTCCGCGCCGCCGGGCCAGCTGCTCTACGACGGGTGGCTGCTGCGCCTGCAGCCGGGCAAGGCGAAGCGCGCGCGCTCGGTGAATCCGGTCTTCGCCTCGACGCTGCCGGTGGCGCGGAAGATCGACTATTGCGAGCGCCTCTACGCCAGCTCCGGGTTGCCCGCCATCTTCCGCATCACGCCGTTCTGCCATCCGCCGGGCCTGGACGCGGAGCTCGGGCGCCGCGGCTACGGGACCTTCGACTACACCGCGGTGGAGAGCACGCGCCTCGAGGCCGCGCCGCAACGCGACGCGGGCGTGGTCGAGGTGCCGCTGGCGCGCTGGATCGACGCCGTGGGAGACCTGCGCGGCTCGTCGCCGGAACAACGCGCCGGCCACCGCGCGCGTGTCGAGGGCTGCGCGCTCGCCAAGCGTGCGGTTGCCATCGTCGAGAACGGGCATGTCATCGTGACCGGTCTTTCCATCGTGGAAGATGCCACCGCGGGCCTCTTCGACATCGTCACGCATGCCGAGCATCGCCGGAAGGGGCTCGCGCGTCGCGTCGTGGCCGACCTCCTCGCATGCGCGTGGGACAACGGCATTCGCGATGCCTACCTGCAGGTCGAGCGCGACAACACCGCCGCGCGCAACCTCTATGCGCAGTTCGGCTTCAGCGAGCGGTATCTTTACTGGTATCGCGGCCGCCAAGGAGAGCGGCATTGACCGAGGATCGAGTCACCGAGCTCGCCCGACAGCTGGGCGAGGCGTGCAAGCTGCGCGGGCGCACGCTCGTGCTGGCCGAATCGTGCACCGGGGGCGGCGTGGGTGAGGCGATCACGCGCATCCCGGGAAGCTCCGCCTGGCTCGACCGCGGTTTCATCACCTACAGCTACGAATCCAAGGAGCAGCTCCTCGGGGTGAAACGCGAGACGCTTCTCGCCTACGGAGCCGTGTCCGAAGCGACCGTGCGCGAGATGGTGCTGGGCGCCCTGCGCTGGAGCCACGCCGATACTGCCGTTGCCGTCACCGGCGTGGCCGGGCCGGATGGCGGCACCCCCGAGAAGTCCGTCGGGCTGGTGTGGTTTGCGTGGTGCGTCCGGAGCGGGGCAGCCCGGGTGGAGTCGCGCCAACTGACCGGCGACCGAACGCAGGTTCGGCGCCAAGCTATTGAAATCGCTCTGAAAGGTCTGATTGACGCGCTCGACAAGTCGCCCGGCTGAAGGCTCGCTTGACAACAGAACACTCGTTCGGTAATTTACCGAACAGTCGTTCTGTATTCTTTCCGAGGAGCCTTGGCGTTGAGCAGTGTGAGATCCACCATCGACCCCGCGTACCTGGAGAAGCTCCAGGACTATTACGCCGAGCACAAGGTCATTCCCTCCTATTCGGTGCTCGCCACCCTCTGGGGAATTTCCGCCAAGTCCTGGGTCTCGGAATGCGTGAAGCGCTTCGAAGAGGCGGGCTACCTCGATTGGACCCCCGACAAGCAGTTGAAGCCCGGCGCGCGCTTCTTCGAGCGCCGGCTCACCGACCAACCGGTCCAGGCGGGCCTGCCCAGTCCCGCCATCTCGGACGGCTATGACCTCATCACCATCGACGACTATCTGGTGAGGGTGCCGTCGAAAACCTCGCTCGTGCGAGTCAAGGGCGAATCGATGATCGACGCCGGCATCCGCGACGGCGACCTGATCGTGGTCGAGCAGCAA
>JBKJYC010000273.1:0-6012 GCA_046715885.1 Usitatibacter sp. | reverse complement strand
GCGTATCGACCACGAAGACGTAGGCGATCATGTGGTCGTGGTTGTTGCCGCCAATGACGACCTCGCCGGACTTGTCGAACACGGTCGGCGAGGGGGGGGTACCGGCGTATAGCTTGAGCTCGAAAGGTTTCGGCGGGGAGAACGAGTAGACGTGATGGCGGATCGGATCGCGGTTCGGAAACTGCACCGGCGTGCCCGTCTGCACGACGGTGACGAGGGGCACGAACTGCCGGTCGATCTGCTCCACTTCGACGTCGCGCAGGCGAAGCGGCGCGGGGGCGCCCTTGGGAAGCGCGTAGGCCACCGCATCGGCGACCGGGACACCGGTGCCATCGCGGATCTCGACCTCGAGGGTCGCGGCCTGCAACGAGCCCGATGCGAGGAGCATAAGGAGGTAGCGCATCACGCCGTGACTATGTCGCGTTTCATGGGTGCGAGCAACCGCAGGAGCTCGTTTTTCTCCGCCTCGCCCACTTTCGCGCGGTCGAGCGCCTCGCGCAGGAAGTGGACCAGGAGGTCGAACTCCGCGGCGGTGACTTTCAGGCCCTGGTGCACGGGCTTCATGGGATCGCCCGTGTAGCGGCAGGGCCCTCCCGCGAGCTCGCAGACTTGCTCCACCAGCTTCTGCTTCACGCGGGAGAGTTTCACGCCCTCGAAGCTGCGCCTGGTGCGCGGGTCGGCGGCCGAACGGTCGATGGTCTCGGCGATGACGACGGTGACGACGGGGGTGCCGCCCAGCCGCGAGAACAGCGTCGGCTCCGAACGCGGGTCGGCGGCGCAGGCGCCGAGGAGCGCTGCGGCAAGGATCAGGGAGGGGAGGTATGCAGGCTTCATGGGGAACGGGATCCGTTGTGTCGTGTACGCGACTAGGCTGCGCGCGGATTTGGCCCTACGATGTGACGCCCATGAGAATAATCCTCCGCAGCCTGCTTGCCGCCTTATTTCTGGCGCCCGCCGTCGCTTTCCCGGGCGACCGGCTCATCGTCACCGGAGGCGCGCAGCAGATCGAGGGCGCGGCCGGGGGCGGCCTCGTGCCCTGGGCGTTGATCGCGGGCTACGGGACGCGCGAGCAAGCCGGTGGCTCGGTCTTCGTCACGCGCCTGCACACGCAGGACTTTCGCGTCGAAGGCTACGGAGTCGCGCTGGGCCTTTTCGACCGCATCGAGCTGTCCGCCGCGCGGCAATCGTTCGATGCGGGCAGCGTCGTGCCCGGCCTGAACCTGCGCATGGAAACGCTCGGCGCCAAGGTGCGAGTCTTCGGCGACGCGCTCTACGAGCAGGATTCCCCCTGGCCGCAACTGGCCCTCGGCATGCAGCGCAAGAAGAACCGCGGCATGGAGGTTCCCGCGACGATCGGCGCGACTCGCGATTCCGACACCGACTTCTATCTCGCGGCCACCAAGGTGTGGCTGGCCGGCGCCGCGGGGCGCAACCTCCTGGGCAACCTCACGCTGCGTGCCACGCGGGCCAACCAGCTGGGGTTCCTCGGCTTCGGCGGCGAGCGCGAGGATTCACGCCGGCTGCAGGCCGAGGCCTCGCTCGCGTTGTTGATCAACGACCGGCTGGTGCTGGGAGCGGAGTATCGCGGCAAGCCGGACAACCTTTCCGCTTTTCGCGAGGACGACTTCGCGGATGTCTTCGTGGCGTGGTTCCCGAACAAGCACGCCGCGGTCACCCTCGCGTGGGCGCGGCTGGGGAGCGTGGCGGGGAAGACGGGGCAGAGCGGGGCGTATCTTTCGCTCCAACTCACTCTGTAGCATGGTGCTCGGCGATAGCCATGGCCCCAGCGCCCACTCACGGCGAGGCACGAAATGAAGGGCATTCGCGCATTCGCGATCATCGTATTGGCGATCATCACCTCGCCGGCCTCGGCCGCGAAGATCGCGGACGAAGCGGCGGCTGTCAAGGCCGCGAAGGCCTATGCCAAGGGAAGATGCACGGCTGAATCGCCCTGCACCTATCGAGCGCGGCGCGAGGGGAGGCAGTGGAATGTGTGGGTGCAGTTGACGAAGCGCTCCCGGCCGGGGGCGGCGCCGTCGGCGGCCGGGCACCTCATCCTGTATTTCGACGCCGAAGGAAACCTGGTGAGGCGAATCGAAGGCGATTGACGCTAGTGCGGCAGCTGCGCGTCGGGTTTGAACGACAGCAGGACCTTTTCGAACTGCTTGCGGATGCGGTCGAGCGCCGCCTGGTTGTCCGCCTCGAAGCGCAGCACCAGCACCGGCGTTGTGTTCGACGCGCGCACGAGCCCGAAGCCATCGGGGTAGTGCACGCGCAGCCCATCGATGGTGAGCACGTCAGTAGCCCCGTCGAACTTCGCGTCCTTCTGCATCTTCTCGATGAGCGCGTGGTTCTCGCCCTCGGCGACGTTCACGTGCAGCTCCGGAGTGGAAATGGAGTCGGGGAGCGATTCCAGCGTCTGCGTGGGATCGGCCACGCGGGAAAGAATCTCCAGCAGCCGCGCGCCGGCATAGAGGCCGTCGTCGAAGCCGTACCAGCGGTCCTTGAAGAACATGTGGCCGCTCATCTCGCCGGCGAGGGGCGCGCCGGTCTCCTTCAGCTTCGCCTTGATGAGCGAGTGGCCGGTCTTCCAGAGCGTGGGCTTGCCTCCGTGCCTTCGCACCCACTCGAACAGGTTGCGCGTGCTCTTCACGTCGAAGATGATCTCGCCGCCGGGATTGCGCTGCAGCACGTCGGCCGCGAAGAGCATGAGCTGGCGGTCGGGGTAGATGATCTTGCCGTTCTTCGTGACCACGCCGAGGCGGTCGCCGTCGCCGTCGAACGCGAGGCCGATCTCCGCGGGCCCGGTCTTCAGGGCCCGGATGAGGTCCTGGAGGTTCTCCGGTTTCGCCGGATCCGGATGGTGATTGGGGAAGTTCCCATCGACCTCGCAGAAGAGCTCCTGCACCTCGCAGCCCAGGCGCCGGTAGAGTTCGGGCGCGAAGGCACCGGGCGAGCCGTTGCCGCAATCGATCGCGACCTTCATCGGGCGTGCCAGCTTCACGTCGCCGGTGATGCGCCGGAAATACACTTCCTTCACGTCCGCCTTCTCGACCCGCCCGGAGCCGCTCGCGAAAGCGCCGCGCTCCGTCAGCTTGCGCAGCTCCTGGATAGCCTCGCCCGAGAGGGTGTCCCCCGCGACCATCATCTTGAGGCCGTTGTACTCGGGCGGATTGTGGCTGCCCGTCACCATGACGCCGCTGCCGGTGTCGAAATGGTGGGTCGCGAAATACACTATGGGTGTGGCGACGACGCCGATGTCGACCACGTCCATGCCCGATTCGTTGAGCCCGCGTGCCAGGGCCGCGCTGAGCCTGGACCCCGAGAGGCGGCCATCGCGCCCGACGACGAACTTGCGCACCCCTTTCGCCGCGCCCAGCGTGCCGAGCGCGCGACCCACCGCATGCGCGGCGCCCTCGGTGAGCGTCTTGTCCACGACGCCGCGGATGTCGTAGGCCTTGAAGATGCCGGCGTCGATGGCGGGGGAGGTGAGGGTCGTCATTGGCCTTGCTCGAAAAAGTGGAAGAGGCGCTGGGGGAGCCAATCGATCCGGCCCGGAAATCCGGAGACGAATCCCACGTGGCCGCCGCGGTCCGGGAATTCTACCGTGACGGCTTCCGAGACCTCGTCGTCGCGCGGCAGGTGTTGCGCCGGCAGGAACGGATCGTCCTTGGCGTTCAGCAGCAGCGTCGGCACGCGGATCGCCTTCAGCCAGGGCTTGGAGCTGGCGCGCGTGTAGTAGTCGTCCACGCCCTCGAAGCCGTGTACCGGCGCCGTCACCACGTCGTCGAACTCACGCAGCGTGCGCGCGCGCCTTGCCGCGGCCGCGTCGAAGATGCCGGGAAAACGCGCGAGTTTCGCGAACGAGCGCTTGCGCAGCGTCCCGAGGAAATGCCTGCCGTACACGTTCGCGAATCCGGTCTGCAGCGCCCAGCCCGCGGCCATCAGGTCCACCGGCGCGGAGATCGCCGCGGCACGCTCGACGATCGGGCGCGCCTCCTCGCCGCGCTCGCCCAGCCATTTCAGCAGCACGTTGCCGCCGAGCGAGACGCCGGCGACGTAGAGTGGGGCATCACCGGAGCGCTCCTTCAATTTGGGCAGCGCCCAGCCCGCCTCCGCCGTGTCGCCCGAGTGGTAGGCGCGCGGCAGGCGGTTGGGCTCGCCGCTGCAGCCGCGAAAGTTGAACACGCTCCCGCGCCATCCGCGTTTCTTCGCCAGGTCCATCAGGTGGCGCGCGTAGGGGGAGTCCGAGGAGCCCTCGAGCCCGTGGAAGAGATGGATCCAGGGCGCGCCCGGCGGTCCATCGATGAAGTCCACATCGACGAAATCGCCGTCGGGGGTGTCCCAGCGCTCGCGGCGGTACGCGATCCGCGGCCGCGGCGCGAAGAGCGAACCGTAGAGCGTCTGCAGGTGCGGGTTGCTGAGCCAGGCCGGCGGCGCGAAGGGCTGCGGCATCAGTGGCGCCACTCGATCGCGTGCGCGCCGTCGGAGCGGCGCGGACCGATCAGCGCCATCAACGGCTCCAGCGCCTTTGCCTGCGCGGCGTCGGGGCGCGCTTCCCCGGAGAAGGTGAGCCCCGCGGGCGGGGTGAGCGTGCCCTGGCCCGTGACGCGCAGGGGACCGTCCAACGTGACCACCGATACCTGCGCCGGACCCTGCGCGGCGTGCAGGTTGGCGCGGTACGAGCCGAGCGGGCGCACTTCCGACCAACCGACCGACGCGCCGCGCCACTCGGCGAGGGCCTCGCCACGCAAGGCATCGCCGTCCCAATCGAGGCGCGCGGCGGCGAGCGTGATCGCACCCGTGGGACGCAGCGCGGCCAGGATCGGCGCGAAGACGGAGAGCCCCGTGGCCTCGCCGCGCACCGCGAGGTCGCGCACCTGCCAACCGCCCAGGCCGCGGGCCGCTTCGAGCTCGCCCGTGATGCCCGAAGCGGCGAGCTTCACGTCGTAGGCCAGGCGTCCGGCGAGGAGGCGCGATGGCAGGAAGGTCCACGACAACGCATCCACATCGACGGGGGCGCCGCGGCGCGGGAAAACACGTGCCTTGGACTGGCCGCTCCACAGCGTGCCGCTCGCGTCGGTCAGCATCACCGCGCCCTTGGTCGCGTCCAGCGCCAGCGTGGCGATGAACGAAGCGGGCACGCCTGCCGCAAGGAAAACGAAGTACGCCAGGACACCCAGGGCCGCCAGCGCGGCTACGCGAGATTTCATCAGGGACGGGAGAGCACAAGCTCCGCGCGTACGCGCCCCGCGGCGGGCAACGCGTCGATGCGCGCGGAATCGACGCGCATCGCATGGCTCGCCTGTGCGGCGGCGATCGTCTCCAGCAGCGCGCCGTAGGGCACATCCGCCCCGGTGATGCGCAAGCGCTTGTCGTCGATCGGGGAGATCTGCGCGCCCGGTACCGCGCGCCCCAGGTTGCCTGCGACCGTGGCGAGCGGTGCCGCCGCGGCGCTGACTGTGGCCGGTATCGAACGCACGCGCGCGACCTCCGCGGCCTGGCGCTCCATGGCGGCCACGGAAGCGGCGAGGCGCGGCAGCTCGGCGTCCAGGCGCTTGCGGTTGCGCTCCAGCGGCAGCCAGACGAGCGCGATGAGCAGGAGAGCCAGGACGATCGCGCCCCCGGCGATCAGCACTCGGCGCTCGCTTGGCGAGCGCTCGTTCCACAGGGCGCTCATCGCTTCGCCTCCGCCACCGCTTCGCCGCGGCGCACCTCGAGCTTGCCGTTGGCGTAGCCCAGCGACTTGGCCGACCCTTCGGGGAAATCGCGCGCGGCGCGCGTGGCCTGCACCAGGAAATCGTCGGCGGCGGCGAGGCCGCGGCTGCGCTTCAACTCCGCGAGGTTGCGCGCCATCTGCAGCCCGGGATCGACGACCACCTTCGCGTCCGGAAAGGCGGCGCGGAACACGGCCTCCTCGCGGGCGGCGAGGGCATCGTGCGCGCGTTGCAAGCGCCATGCGTCGGCGGCCGTGAAGGTGAGCTGGAAGAGAGCAATGAGAGTCGCCAACGC
>JBKJYC010000272.1:0-2666 GCA_046715885.1 Usitatibacter sp. | reverse complement strand
ACCGCGACTCCCGTGAAGTGGCCGACCCAACGCTCGAGCACGCGAGCGAGCGCGGCCGACCCCTCGCGGCCGGGCGTGAGGTCGAGGAGGAAGCCGAACAGCTCGTCGCGCAGGAAATACAACGCGGCGTTCTCGTGGGACATCACGTCCATCTTCGGCGTCGGCAGGTCGGTGCTCTGCGCCTTCAGCAGGCGGCCGACGTTACCGAAGCCGCCGGTCTCGGCATAGGCTTCGATGGTGGTGGCGTCCGCCGCCAGGACCTGGCCGCCCTCGGTGCTCAGGCGCTGGCGCCGAAACAGCATCTCTCCCGCGCGGCAGATCCAGGCGTCGGCAGTGCCTTCGAGGATCGAGCGCGTGATCACCTGCGCCAGCGCGTCGACGAAGACCGGCGCGAGATCGACCTCGCGCCGGAAGAGGTCCAGGTAGCAAGCCTCGAGCGTGGGATGGGCCAGCACGCGATCGCGGAAGCGCAGGAACTGGATCCAGTTCTCGCGTGCGTCCGGGTCCTCCACCGAAGAGAGCTCCACGGGCGTTACGCGCAGGCGCGGCTTCGTGGCGAGGCGCGCGTGGAGCGCGCGCTCGGCGGGGCCGGCGTCCGCGGGTGGCACGAGCTCCTCGCGCTCGAGGAAGCGCGCGATCCAGGCGTCGGTCGGGACCAGCCGCCCCTCTGGATCGCGCTCGAGCAGCCGCAAGCCGCTTGCCGCCCAGAAGTCCTGCGCCACCTCAAATCTTCTCCGAAACGGGTTCGGCGACTGTATCAGTCTTTGACGCCCGAACGCCCCTGGCGGGGACGAACTTACCCGCCAATGGTGGCGACGTCGGGAAGGGGAAATCCGTTGAAATTGCTGGCGTATGCCGTCGTGTAAGCGCCGGCGTTCTTGATGAAGATGAAGTCGTTTTCCTGCAGGTCGGCCGGGAGGAGCTCGTCACGCATCACCACGTCCACCGAGTCGCAGGTGGGGCCCGCGACGTTCCAGGCGACGGGCTCGCCGTCGCGGTCGGTGTAGATGTTGTAGCGCAATCCTTCCGTGGTCTCGATGACGCCGCCGAAGACGCCCGCATCCCAGTACATCCAGCGCTGGTCGTTGCGGGTGGCGGTGCCCACGACGCGGCAGATGAAATAGCCCGCGTCCGACACCAGATAGCGGCCGGGCTCGGCGATCACCTGGATCTCGGGGCCGAAGTGGCGCAGTTCCTTGTTGATCACCTCGGCGATCGTCTCGATCGACGGAATCGGCTTCACGTGCCGCACCGGATAGCCGCCGCCCAGGTTCAGCAGCCGCGGCTTGAGGCCCACGGTGCGCATCGTGGCGAAGACCTTGCGCGCGCGGTCCATCCCCACGCGCCAGTTGTCGGGGTTCAGGCACTGCGAGCCGACATGGAACGTGACGCCCGCGAGGTCGGCCTTGCAGGCGATCGCGGTATCCATGAGCTCGGGGATATCGTTCATGTGCGCCCCGAACTTGCCCGCCAGGGGCCAGTCGCTGCCGATGTTGGGCGCGTCGATGCGCAGGTACATCTTCGCGTCCGGCTTGACCGACTGCACCTTGCGGATCTCCTCGACGCTGTCGACCACGTACCACTCGACGCCCTTGGCCGCCGCGTACTCGAGGTAGGCGCGCGACTTCATCGGGTTGGAATAGAAGATCTCCGCCACCGGCACGCCGAGGGACAGGAGGAGGTCGAGCTCCGCGATGGACGCGATCTCGAAGCCCGCGCCCTCCTGGATCAGCGTCTTCAGGACGCGCGGATCGGGGTTCGCCTTGACCGCGAAGTGCGGGCGCACGCGCGGCAGGGCGGCGCGGAACCTCTGGGTCTTCAGGCGCACGATGTCCAGGTCCATCAGCAGGACCGGGCGCTTGTACGCGTGCTTCGCGAGGTACTTCTTGACGCGCTCGAAGTCGAGGCTGACTTCCGCGTGGCTATCGAGGGGAAACTCCGGCGTGGGCCGGATCTTCTTAACCGTGGCTACTCGGGGCATCGGGGTCTTTCATGACGGAAAGGGACGTACGGAAAGCGAGCGGCGCGCCGGCACCTGCCAGCGGCTTGCGGCCTTCAGTAGTTCCTTGCCCTTGTCATGATGACCTCCTTGGGTGCCCGCGGTGGGGCCGTTAAAAAACCGTTAAGAAAGAGTCCCTTAACCACATAATCGCTAAAAAACGCGCGAAGTATAGGGCATAAATGCGGCGGTGCGGAAAAAACTTTCACATCTTGGGCAGCGTGACGCCCTGCTGCCCCTGGTACTTGCCGCCGCGGTCCTTGTACGAGGTCTCGCAGACCTCGTCGGACTCGAAGAACAGCATCTGCGCCACGCCTTCGTTCGCATAGACCTTGGCCGGCAGCGGAGTCGTGTTCGAGAACTCCAGCGTCACATGGCCTTCCCATTCCGGCTCGAGCGGCGTCACATTGACGACGATCCCGCATCGCGCGTAGGAGGATTTTCCGACACACACGATGAGAACGTTTCGCGGAACGCGGAAACGCTCGACCGTTCTGGCGAGCGCAAACGAGTTCGGCGGGATGATGCAGACCTCGCCCTTGATATCGACGAAGGATCTCGCGTCGAAGTTCTTGGGATCGACGATGGTCGAGTTGATGTTGGTGAAGATCTTGAATTCGTCCGAACAGCGGATGTCGTAGCCGTAGCTGGAGGTGCCGTAGGACAC
>JBKJYC010000271.1:0-5358 GCA_046715885.1 Usitatibacter sp. | reverse complement strand
CCGAAGCCCTGCATCATCCGATAGCTGCGAGGAATCGCGCGGTTGCTCATCACCCACATGAGCATGTGCGTGGATTCGGGCATGAGCGAGACGAAATCCCAGAAGGTGTCGTGGGCGCTCGCCGCCTGCGGCATGCCGTGGTGGGGCTCGGGCTTCACCGAGTGCACGAGGTCGGGGAACTTCATCGCGTCCTGGATGAAGAATACCGGGATGTTGTTGCCGACGATGTCGAAGTTGCCCTCGTCGGTGTAGAACTTGGTCGCGAAACCGCGGATGTCGCGCGCCGTGTCGGTCGAGCCGCGTTCGCCCGCGACGGTCGAGAAGCGCACGAAGACCGGCGTGCGCTTGCCCTTCTCGGACAGGAACGAGGCGCGGGTGTGCCGGGCCATCGAGTCGTAGCACTCGAAGAAGCCGTGTGCCGCCGAGCCGCGCGCGTGCACGATGCGCTCCGGAATCCGCTCGTGGTCGAAGTGGGTGATCTTCTCGCGGAGGATGAAGTCCTCCATCAGGGTGGGGCCGCGAAGTCCCGCCTTGAGCGAATTCTGGTTGTCGGCGACGGGTTGGGCGAAGTTTGTCGTGAGCACCTGCCCGCCCGCATCGACCCGCATGGGGTCGAGCGCTTGCGTCTTGGGCGACGTTTTCGTCTCGGTCAAGGTGCTGCCCGTGACCGACCGATCGGGCGGTTCCGCCGTGGGGCCGGGCTTGGGCTTCCTCGCGGCCGCGCCGATCTCGCCGGGCTTGGCGGCGTTGAACGGAAATGCCGCGGCGAGTCTCTGCGTGCCCTGCGCCTTGAGGACGACCGGATCGTTGCTGGCGCCGCGCGGGCCCTTGCGCGGACCGCTCGCGGTGGACCTGGCTGCGGATTTGGGGGGCACTTTCGGCGGCTGCTTCTTCGGCATGGTCATGATCCTCGTGGGTGTGAGAACCCAAGTTGCAACATCCGTACCAGCGCTTTTGCGCCGACGCGGCGTACCTCATCGGGAAGTTCTATCGGCAGCGGCGTAAAATCATCCTCATGACGCAAGAATCCAAACCGCCGCTCGTTCGTTCGCACATTGCCGGTTATAAATGGGAGGGTGTGGACGTGCTTCAGTACAAGCAGGAGGGCAGCGCGCCGTTCAAGGACGTGACGCGCCAGGTGCTCTTCGGCGACGCGGGGTTTCCCGCCCAGCTGCGCTATTTCGAAGTCGCGCCCGGCGGATGGACCACCCTCGAGCGCCACGAGCATGTCCACGCGGTGATGGTCATTCGCGGCCGGGGCCGCTGCGTCGTCGGCGACCAGGCGTACGAGCTGAATACCCACGACCTGGTTAGCGTGCCGCCACTCACCTGGCACCAGTTCCACGCTGCGCCCGGGGAGCCGCTCGGCTTCCTCTGCATGGTCGCCACCGAGCGCGACCGGCCGCAGCTTGCGTCGCAGGAAGACATGGCGAAGCTCGGGAAGATCCTCGAGCTTTGATGGATCACTGCTCGGCCTGGTGCTGGCCGTGGTACCGGCGCGCCGGGCGGCTAGCCGAGCTCCACGAGCCGCCGCTCTTGGCGCGCGATCAACCGGTCGATGTCCTCGATGTCCGCCGGCGAGAGCTTCGGCCCCGGCTTGCGGATCGCCATCGACGCGATGGCGCCGCGCTTCTGGAGCATGTACTTGCGAACCCCAAGCCCGAGCGAAGACTGCTGCTCGTAGCGAGCCAGCGGCAGGTAGGCGTCGAAGAGGTCATGGGCGCGCTCGAGGTCGCCGGCGGCGTGCGCCTTCCACACGTCCACCATCATCTCGGGATAGCCGAAGCCGGTCATGGCGCCGTCGGCGCCGCGCGAGAGCTCCTCGGGCAGGAAGAGCCCGCCGCCGTTGCCCGCGAGGATGGAGACCCGGCGCGCGTGTGAGGCGCGAATCGCGGCGAGCTTCGCCAGCCCCGGCCCGGGCCAGTCCTCGTGCTTGACCATCACGCAGCTGGGAATGTGCTTGATCACCCGCAGGATCACCGGAGTGGGCAGTTGCACGCCGGTGGCGAGCGGATGGTCCTGCATGCAGAACGGAACGTGGGGACCCAGCGTCTCGGCGGCGTGCTCGAAGTAGTGAAACGCCTGGTCGTCCGTCTTCACCGTCGCCGCGGGGGCGACCATGACGCCGGCGGCACCCATCGCCATCACGCTCTCGGAGAGCTCCTTCATTCCGGCGAATCCCGGAGAAGACACGCCCACGATGGTGGGCACGCGGCCGTTCACGCGGGCGAGCACGCGCTTCACGTATTGCCGCGCTTCGTCCGCCGTGAGCTTGGGCGCCTCGCCCATGACCCCGAGCACGGTGAGCCCCGTGGCGCCCTTCTCGAGGTAGAAGTCGATCACGCGGTCGGTGCTCTCGAGGTCGAGGGCGCCGTCCTCCTTGAACGGCGTCACGGTGATGACGTAGACGCCCTTCGCGTTTTCATCCAGTTTCGGCATAACCTTCATCATGAAGGAGGCGGGGATCAAGGGCGACCAAGCGTCAGAACCGCTTCCAGATCCGCGCGAAGTACGCCGTCCCGTTAAGGCCGAACTGCACGCTGTCGTACTTGAAGCCGTTGTCGGTCTCGTTCGGGTCCTGGCTCGTCGGCTTCACGTTGAAGATGTTCGCCGCGCCGACGGTCAGGCGCGTGTTGCGGTCGAAGCTCCACGTGAAGGCGAGGTCGGCCGAAGTCTTGGGCTCGTAGCGCGCGTTGGGCACGCCCGCCGCCGTGCCCGAGAAGGTGCCGAGCGTCTGCGACCCGAAATGGATGATCTTCAGGTCTGTCTCGAGGCGCCCGGTGACCAGGTTGAAGCCCAGCACGGCCTTGGTCCGCGGCCCGCCCTGCTCGATGAAGAGCCGCTCGCGCTCCGAGAGCAGCACGTCCTCGAAGCCCGCCAGCGAGGACGGCGGGTTGATCTGCGTCACGTCGGTCTTGCTGTAGTTGACGGCGAGGAAGGTGCCCAGCCGCGCCGCGCCCAGGTCCGCCTTGTGGGAGAGCGTGAGGTCCAGGCCTTTGGTGCGCGTATTGACCGAGTTCACGAAGAACTGCGCCTGCCCGACCCCCAGCCCGGCGAGGATCGAGCCCAGCGTGGGGTAATTGTCGGCGTCGAAGCGCCCCGAGAGCACGATGCGGTCGTCGATGTCGATGCGGTAGAGGTCCGCCGTCACCGCGAGCGCCGGCGTCGGGCTCCAGGTGAAGCCCAGCGTGAGGCTCTTGGACTTCTCCTCCTTCAGCTTCGGGATCCCTGCCGCCTCGGCGATGGCGCCGCCGTTCGGGGCCAACACGACATCGAGCGGCACGCCGCTGATGAAGTCGGTGAACGTCGAGGAGAAGTAGACCTGCTGCAGCGACGGCGCGCGAAAGCCGGTGCTGGCCGAGCCGCGCAGCAGCAGCGCGTTGTCGACGCGGAAGAGGCCCGCGAGCTTGCCGCTGGTGGTCGCGCCGAAGTCGTTGAACCGCTCGTAGCGTAGCGCCGTCTGCGCCTTGAAGCGCGGTGTGATGTCGGTCTCGAGGTCGATATACGCGGCGGTGCTGTTGCGGCTCCGGTCGGTCTCGTCGCCGGGCTGGAAGCCGGGAAAGCCCTGGCTGCCCGCGTTGCCGCCCTGGCCCACGCCGTCGGCATCGACATAGGAGCCCGGCTCGCCGGCGAAGATCCTGTACTGCTCGCGGCGGAACTCGGCGCCGAAAGCGACGTTCATCCCGTTCATCACGCCTGGGAAGAAGCGGGTGAAGTCGAGGTTGGTGGTGTATTGCGCGAAGGAGAAGCCGCCGGCGTCGAAGCGGTTGGCGCTGAGGCCGTTGGGATCGAGCGCGGCGATCGAAGCGTTGAGCGTGTTGCTGATGTCGTAGTTGAGTTTGTTGTAGCCGTAGGTCTGCGAGATGTCCATCGTCCAGTCCCCGACGGCACCGCGGTGGCCGACGATCAGGTAGCGGTCGTCGACGTCGCCGTTGATGAACGGCACGAACCCATCGGGATACATCGACGCCGAATTGCGCGACGGGATGTCGTCCGATCCGAGGCCCCCGCGCGCGAAGGCACCCGAGGACGCATCGCGTTTCTGCGCGCCGAGCGTGAAATAGACCGCGCCGGATCCGAACGGCAGGTCGCCGTTCAGGTAGACCGTGCCGTTCTCGCTCTGGGTGTCGCCGATGGTGCGGGGGTTGCCCGCCTCCGCGCGGTTCGAGCGGCCGCGGTCGAGGTACTCGCCGGTGATCCCCACCACGCCCTTGTCGCCGACGCGGATGCCGCAGTAGGCCGTGGCGAGATAGTTCTTGCCGTCGCCCGCGGAGTACTGGCCGTATCCCGCTACCGCCTCGCAGCCGGGGCGCTTCTTCAGCTCGATGTTGATCACCCCCGCGATGGCATCCGAGCCGTATTGCGCCGCCGCCCCGTCGCGCAGAACCTGCACGTTGTCGATCGCCATCAGCGGGATCGCATTGAGGTCGGTGCCGGTACTGCCGCGGTTGCGGGCGCCGAAAATGTTCACCAGCGCCGTGGTGTGGCGCCGCTTGCCGTTCACGAGCACCAGCGTCTGGTCCGAGCCCAGGCCGCGCAGCGCCGCGGAGTCGATGAGGTCCGCACCGTCGGCGCCGGTCTGGCGCGTGGAGTTGAACGAGGGGGAGAGGTACTGCAGCGTCTGCGCGAGGTCGAACTGGGAGGCCGTCTCGGTGACTTTCGCCAGCGGGATGAAGTCGACGGGCACAGGCGTATCGGTCGCGGAGGCAGTGGCGCGGCGCGAGCCGACGACCGTGATGCCCTCGACCGCCTTCACCTCCTCCTTCTTCTCGGCCGGGAGCGCCTGCGCCAGGACGGTGCGCGCGGGCGCCAGGACGGCGGCGCCGGACAATGCCAGCAGGACTGCCTTTCGAAGGATCGTCATCGGACCTCCCCTTTGTTGTTGGTCCCGCGATGTTAGCCGGACTTTCCCTCCGCCGCGATCGAGCGCAGCAGGCGAGCCTTGCCGTCAAGGATGTGCCGCTCCATCAGGCGCGAGGCCCCCTCGGCGTCGCCGGCGCGCATCGCCGCCACCATGGCGCGGTGCTGGTAGTTCGACTGGCGCAGCGATCCCGGCAGCACCAGCCCGCGGCGGCGGAAGAGGTGCAGCTCGGCCTCGAGCGTGGGCCAGATCTGGACCAGCTTGTGGTTGTCGGCGCACGCCACGAGGCGCGTGTGAAACTCCACGTTCAGCGGATAGAAGATGCCGAGGTCGTCGCGCTCGACCGCTGCCTCCATGCGGTTCACGAGATCGTCGAGCTCGTTCAACTGCGTGCTCGTCACCTGCGCGGTCGCGAGCCGCCCGACCAGCGCGAAGAGCGACGCGCGCATGTCGTAGATGTCGAGCGCCTCGCGGTTGGAGATCTCGCGCACGAAGAA
>JBKJYC010000270.1:0-6593 GCA_046715885.1 Usitatibacter sp. | reverse complement strand
ACGTGAAGCTCGCGGGCAAGCTCGACCTGCAGGCCCCCGCCGTGAAAGCGGCGATCGCGGCGGCCGAGGCGGACCTTGCCGGCAGCGGCCGGGTGCTGCTGCGGCCGTCGGGCACCGAGCCCGTCGTGCGCGTCATGGTGGAAGGCGAGGATCGCGAGCACGTCACACGCCTGGCCGAGAGCATCGCCGCGGCGATGCGCGCTTCCGCCACACCCGCCGCCGCCTAGGGAAGATCGGGGTCACGGTTGAAATATCTTTCCGGATCGTCCGGACCCGAAAGATATTTCTACCCTGACCCCGATTTTCCTTGTTTGCTACGCAGGGCCATCGCGAAGCTGCCCATCCCCAGCAAGCCCACGCTCACCAGCGACGCGAGCGCGGCGTTGCGCGTGAGGCCCAGGGCGAGCAGCCCGGAGAAAGCGGCGGGAGCGAGGGCCTTGGCGTACAAGCCCGCGCGCGAAAGATGGCCCAGCAGGCGCCCGAGGCCGTCGCGGCCGAAAAGCTCGACGGGGGCGGTCCCCTTCACGATCGTGAGCACTCCGTTGCCGCATCCGTAGGCCGTCACGAAGACGATCGCGGCGATCCCGAATCCTTCCACCGAGATCAGCGCCACGAGCGACAGCAGCATCAGCGTGAACGCGATGAGCCCGACGGTGACCGCGCGCACCCGGCCCGCGAACCCGTACTCGATGAGCCGTCCCGCCACCTGCATGGGCCCCACGAGCATGGAG
Source organism: Usitatibacter sp. (assembly GCA_046715885.1). Taxonomy (GTDB): domain Bacteria; phylum Pseudomonadota; class Gammaproteobacteria; order Burkholderiales; family Usitatibacteraceae; genus Usitatibacter. The sequence goes on along the minus strand of JBKJYC010000270.1, from coordinate 5,862 downwards.
ATCGTGACCGCCTGGGCCGCGGTGAGCCCGGCGCTCGTGAGCAGGGTGATGAGGTGCACCGCGACCACGCCGAAGACGAACGTCGCGATCGCGAAGCTGGCGGTCAGCCACGCGAGTCGCGAGCCGCGTTTCACGGGCGGCGGCGGCGGGGCTTCCACCTCGTGCGCGTGTGGCGTGCGCAGGAACGCAGGCACGAACAGGCGATGGATCGGCAGGCACAGGAACGCGTGCAGCCCGGCATAGATCCCCAGCGTCGCCCGCCATCCCCATGCCTCCATCAGGAGGTGCGAGAGCGGCCAGAACACGGTGCTTGCGAATCCGCCAAAGAGCGTCAGCGCCGTGACCGCGCGGCGATAGCGCTCGCCGGTGTGCTGTCCCAGGGTCGCGAACGCCGGGTCGTAGAGGCATGCGGCCATCGCGGCGCCCGCGACGAGCCACCCGGCGACGAGCACGGCCGGGTGATGCGCGAGCGACAGCACGAGCATCGCCACCGCGCCGAGCACCGAGCCGGCCGACAGGACGAAGCGCCCGCCGCGCTCGTCGATCATGCGCCCCGCGATCGGCGCCAGCGTTCCCGACACCAGCAACCCGGCGGTGAACGCGGTGAAGAGGAAGAGCTCGCTTACCCCCAGCTCGGCGCGCATCGCGGGACCAAGCACGCCGATGGAATAGAACAGGCTGCCCCAGGAAACGATCTGGGCGAGGCCGAGCGCGGAGACGAGCGGGGCGATCCTCACCGGCGGGATTCTGCCTCGGCCCCTTCGGCGACGCGATCGCGCGAGCCGTTGCAAGCGCTGTTGCCCTGCTCCGACCGGCAACCCGGCTCGGCCGCGCCCGTCGTGCAGCATCCCGAGGATGCCTCGTCGAATTGCGTGGAGCACACACCCGTCTGCGGAAGGTCGAGCTGCACGTCGTCCGCCTGGGCAAGGTCGCCCGCGAGCGCGGCCGCGACGGAACGCACCTGCTCGTAGCCGGTGGCGAGCAAGAAATTCGGTGCGCGCCCGTAGCTCTTGGCGCCCACCGCGTAGAAGCGTCCCTCCGGATGCGCCAGCTCGCGGTGGCCGTGCGGCCGCACGGTGCCGCAGCTGTGCACGTTGGGGTCGATGAGCGGCGCCAGCGCCTCGGTGCTCTCGATCCAGGAGTCGAGCTTCACGCGAAGCTCCGCTGCGATCGACAGATCGGGACGCGCCCCGGTGGCGACGATGATTCGCTCGATGCCCTCGATGCGACGAGCATTTCCCGTCGCGCCCAGGCCTTCGATCGCGAGCGTGCCCGCTTCCTCGCGAATGGCGAGGGCGCGGAAATCGGGTTGCACTTCCAGGCGGCCGCCCTCCGAGAGCTGCCTCAGGCGCCGGCCCAGCGCCCCGCGGGCGGCCAGCCCGTCGTTCTCCCCGCCGCCGAAGATGCGCGCGAAGTTGTGGCCGCGGATGGTCCATACGATCCGCGTGCCCGGCGCCTCTTCCGCGAGCTTCGCCAGCGCGAGGAGGCTGCCGGCGGCCGAGTGGCCCGCGCCCGCCACGAGGACACGTCGGCCGGCGTAGAGCGCGCGGGCGGCGCCGAGGACATCGGGCATGCCGTATGCGATTCGCGCAGCCGCCTCGATTTCCCCGAGCGCCGGCAAGCCGTTCGCACCAAGCGGGCTCGGTTTTCCCCATGTGCCCGACGCGTCGAGCACGGCCCAGGCACGAAACTCGCGCGGACCTGCGGGCGTGTGCGCGCGGATCACGAAGGCGGCGTCCTCGCGGCCCGTGGACTTCATCTTGTCGTGGCCGTCGCGCGAGATGCTCTCGACGCGGTGCGCGAGCCGCAGGGCGCCCGCGATCGGCGCCAGCGCCGCGAGGGGTACCAGGTAGCGATCGACGATCGCGCCCGCGGTTGGAAGGAGGTCGAGCAAAGGGCCAATCCAGCCGTTCGCCTCGCGCAGGCGGCGCGCGGCGGCATCGATGTTGTAGCGCCAGGGCGAAAACAGTTGCACATGGCGATAGCTCTCGAGGTGCGCGGCGATGGCGTCGCCCGCCTCGAAAACGAGGGGGACCAAGCCGCGTTCGAGCAGGTGGGCGGCGGCGGCGAGGCCCACGGGACCGGCGCCGATGACGGCAACGGGCAGGTCGTTCTTCATGCGGCACTCCTTTTGGGGCTCTCGCCCGCGGAACAGCAGGCGGCGACCGCCTGGCCGATGCGCGCGACTTGCGGCGCGGGCATGCCCTGGCAGCATTTTTCGGTGAGGAACGCGATCAGCTCGGACATCGCCGCGTAATCCGCCGCGTAGAAGATGAAGCGCCCCTCCTGGCGGGCTTTCACCAACCCTGCCGCGGCGAGGCCCTTCAAGTGGAACGACAGCGTCGAGGCGGGCGCGCCGACCGATTCGGCGATGGCGCCGGCGGCAAGCCCTGCGGGGCCTGCCTGGACCAGCGCACGGAAGATCGAGAGGCGCGTTTCCTGCGCCAGGCCCTCGAGGATGCGGACCGCGTTTGTCGGTTTCATATTTCCAGAATGGTCGAAACGATGGGTACTGTCAAGCCGGGGGGCCCTCGTGTTTGACCCTCCTTGCTGCAACGCGGTAAAATCGTCGGGTTTCGAGACCCGAATCGCCCGAGAATCACCCGGAATGCGGCCCAAATTCGTTGTCGGCAACTGGAAGCTCAACGGCAGCCTCGCCGGCAACGAAGCCCTCCTGAAGGCGATTTTGCCGGGAGTAGCGGCGCGGAAGGACCGGCACTGCGCGGTCTGCGTGCCGTATCCCTACCTCGCTCAGGCCCAGGGGCTGTTGCGCGGCTCGGCCGTCGCCTGGGGTTCCCAGGACGTGAGCCGGTTCGACAAGGGCGCCTACACGGGCGAAGTGTCCGGGGCGATGGTCGCGGAGCTCGGCGCGCGCTACGCGCTGGTCGGGCACTCGGAGCGACGGACGCTCTTCGGCGAGTCCGATGGGGTCGTGGTGGAAAAATTCGCCGCGGCGCGCCGCGCGGGCCTCACCCCGGTCTTCTGCGTGGGCGAGACGCTCGCGGAGCGCGAGGCGGGCGTCACGGAGAAGGTGCTGGCGAGGCAGGTCGATGCGCTGCTCGGCAAGCTCGGAGCGGCCGGCCTGGACGGGGCGCTGGTCGCCTACGAGCCGGTCTGGGCGATCGGCACGGGCAGGACGGCGACGTCGGCCCAGGCGGACGAGGCGCAGGCTTTCATTCGGGCGCGCGTGTCCGGACAGGACGCCGCGGTGGCGGGACGTCTTCCCATCCTCTACGGGGGGAGCGTGAAGGGCACGAACGCCGCGGAGCTTTTCGCGATGCCCAACGTCGATGGCGGCTTGATCGGCGGGGCTTCGCTGGTGGCGGAAGATTTCCTGGCGATCTGGCGCGCAGCCGTCGCAGTGGGCTGAAGATTCGATTTGATGTGCTTCGCACATAGATAAAGGCTGGTCATGCAAACGGCAGTCCTGGTGTTGCACATCGTCGCTGCGATCGCGATCGTGGTCCTCGTGCTGGTGCAGCACGGCAAGGGCGCGGACATGGGCGCGGCCTTCGGCAGCGGCTCCGCGGGCAGCCTCTTCGGCTCCGCGGGCGCGTCGAACTTCCTCTCGCGGGCCACCGGGATCCTCGCGGCGGTATTCTTCGCCACCAGCCTCGGCCTCACGTATTTCTCGATGGCGCCCGTGAAATCTGGCGGCGTCACCTCCGGCATCGAGGTCCCGAAGGCCGACGCCAAGGATGCGAAACCGGCGGCGGACTCACCAGCACCCGCGGCTCCGGCGGCTCCGGGGGAGCCGAAGAAGACGCAGGAGATCCCCAAGTAGCCGTAGGGCGGTTCCCTCGCAGTAGCCGCAAGTAGAACAAGCGTTGCCGTCGTGGTGGAATTGGTAGACACGCTGTCTTGAGGGGGCAGTGCCGAAAGGCGTAAGAGTTCGAGTCTCTTCGACGGCACCAATCAATCTGCTGTAGGGCTGCATGCTCGAGAATTACTTCCCGGTCTTGCTGTTCCTCGTCGTCGGCGCGCTGGTCGGCGTCGGCGGCATTGCCGTCAGCGGCGCGCTGGCGCGCCATTACGGCGCGCAGAATCCCGATCCCGACAAGCTCTCGCCGTTCGAATGAGGCTTCGAGGCGTTCGAGGACGCGCGCATGAAGTTCGACGTGCGCTACTACCTGGTGGCGATCCTCTTCATCCTCTTCGATCTCGAAATCGCGTTCCTCTTTCCTTGGGCCATCGTGCTGCAGGACCTCGGGTGGTTCGGTTACTGGTCGATGATGGTCTTTCTCGGCATCCTCGTCGTGGGCTTCATCTACGAGTGGAAAAAGGGAGCTCTGGAATGGGAATGAAAGAGGGCGGGCTCTCGGACCGGGGCTTCGCGGTCACCACCGTGGACACCGTGCTCAACTGGGCGCGCACCGGCTCGCTCTGGCCGATGACCTTCGGCCTGGCCTGCTGCGCGGTCGAGATGATGCATGCCGGCGCGGCGCGCTACGACCTCGACCGCTTCGGCATCGTGTTCCGCCCCAGCCCGCGCCAGTCGGACCTCATGATCGTGGCCGGGACTCTTTGCAACAAGATGGCGCCGCCGCTTCGCAAGGTGTACGACCAGATGGCCGAGCCGCGCTGGGTGCTCTCGATGGGCACGTGCGCCAACGGCGGCGGCTACTACCACTACTCGTATTCCGTCGTGCGCGGCTGCGACCGCATCGTGCCCGTGGACATCTACGTGCCGGGATGCCCGCCCACGGCCGAGGCGCTGATCTACGGCCTGATCCAGCTGCAGAACAAGATCAAGCGAACCCACACGATCTCCCGGCGCTAGACGCATGTCCCAACGCCTAGACGTCCTCCAGGATGCCCTCAAGACCGCGCTCGGCGACACAGCGCGCGCGCCGGTGGCCGACCGCGGCGAGCTCACGCTCGAAGTCGCGCCGGGCGACCTCGGCCAGGCGATGACGAAGCTTCGCGACGATCCGGCGCTCGCCTTCTCGATCCTGATCGACCTGGCCGGCGTCGATTACCAGGGCTTCGGCGAGACCGAGTGGGAAGGCCCGCGCTACGCGGTCGTCTACCACCTGCTGTCCATCGTCCACAACTGGCGCGTGCGCGTAAAGGCCTTCGCGCCCCAGGACGACCTGCCGATCCTCGATTCCGTGATCCCCGTCTGGCCGGGCGCCAACTGGTTCGAGCGCGAGGCCTTCGACCTGTACGGGATCATGTTCAGCGGCCACCCGGACCTGAGGCGCCTGCTCACCGACTACGGCTTCGTCGGCCACCCGTTCCGCAAGGACTTCCCCATCAGCGGCTACGTGGAGATGCGCTACGACGCCGAGCAGCGCCGCGTGATCTACCAGCCGGTGACCATCGAGCCGCGTGAGATCATTCCCCGCGTGATCCGCGAGGACAGGTACGGCGACGCCGGGAAAGCCTGATGGCCGAGATCCGCAACTACACGATGAACTTCGGCCCGCAGCACCCGGCGGCCCACGGCGTGCTGCGCCTGGTGCTGGAGCTGGACGGCGAGGTGATCCAGCGCGCGGACCCGCACATCGGCCTGCTGCACCGCGCCACCGAGAAGCTCGCCGAGACGCGCACCTACATCCAGACGGTCCCGTACATGGACCGCCTCGACTACGTCTCGATGATGTGCAACGAGCACGCGTACGTGATGGCGATCGAGAAGCTCCTCGGCGTCGACGTGCCGGAGCGCGCGCAGTACATCCGCGTCATGTTCGACGAGATCACGCGGGTGCTGAACCACCTCCTGTGGCTCGGCGCGCACGCCCTCGACGTGGGTGCGATGACGGTGTTCCTCTACTGCTTCCGCGAGCGCGAGGACCTGATGGACTGCTACGAGGCGGTCTCGGGCGCGCGCATGCACGCGGCCTACTACCGCCCCGGCGG
>JBKJYC010000269.1:0-9637 GCA_046715885.1 Usitatibacter sp. | reverse complement strand
AAATCGCTCAAGCACCGGCATCCGTGGGTGTTCTCGGGCGCCATCGATCGCCTCGAGGGCACGCCCGCGGCCGGAGACACGATTCCCGTGGTGTCGAGCGAGAGCACGTTCCTCGGCTGGGGGGCCTACTCGCCGTCCTCGCAGATTCGGGCGCGCGCGTGGTCTTTCGATCCCAAGGATGTCGTGGACGAGGCTTTCCTCAGGCAGCGGCTCGTGGACGCCATCGCGCGCCGCCAGCCCCATCTGCCGGGCGACACCGATGCGTATCGGCTCGTGCATTCGGAGTCCGACGCGCTGCCCGGCCTGATCGCCGATCGCTACGGGGGCACGATCGTCGTGCAGCTGCTCTCGGCGGGCGCGGAGCGCTGGCGCGAGTTCTGGCCGCGCGCGCTTTCGGAGCTCACCGGGGTTGCGAACATCTTCGAGCGCTCCGACGCGGAGGTGCGCACGCTCGAAGGCCTGGAGGCGCGCGTGGGGCCGATGCTGGGAAGGGTCGAGGGCCCGGTGGATATCACCGAGAACGGCATGCGTTACGAAGTCGACGTGGTGGCGGGCCAGAAGACCGGTTTCTACCTCGACCAGCGCGACAACCGCGAGATCGCCCAGGCCATCGCGCGCGACGCCATGGTGCTGAATGCCTTCTGCTACACCGGCGGCTTCACGCTGGCCGCACTGCGCGGAGGGGCGAAGAAAGTGACCTCCATCGACACGTCGGTCGAGGCGCTGGCGGCGGCCCGCCGCAACCTGGCGCGCAACGCGATCGAGGAGTCGCGCGCGGAGTGGCTGGCCGAGGACGTCTTCGCGTACCTGCGCAAGCTCCGCGACCAGGGCCGCCAGTTCGGCCTGGTGATCCTCGACCCGCCGAAGTTCGCGCCCACCGAGAAGCACGTCGAGAAGGCCGCGCGCGCCTACAAGGACATCAACCTGTGGGCGATGAAGATGCTGGCCCCGGGCGGGTACCTGATGACGTTCTCCTGCTCCGGCGCGGTGAGCCCGGATCTCTTCCAGAAGATCGTCGCGGGCGCGGCCGCCGATGCGCGCACCGACCTGGTGATCGAGCGGCGCCTGTCGGCTTCGCCGGACCATCCGGTGTCGATTCACTTCCCCGAAGGGGAGTACCTGAAGGGGTTACTCCTGCGTCGCTCGGTCTAGCGCGGGCGCGAAGAACCTGAAGAAGCTGCGCGTGAGGTGCGCGTGCTGCTTGGTCACCTCCGCCGCATTGGCCTGCTGGTCGCGCATCCACTCCGTGACGTAGGTCTCTGCGGTGGCCGGGAGGAGCTCGAGGAGGGCCTCGCTCTCGCCGCCCGAGTAGACGATGCGCATCCCGTGCTTGCGCGCGAGGTGCATGATCGCCTGGTTCTCCGAAAGGCAGTGCATGAACACGGAATGCGCACCACGATTGCGCAGGTGGATGACGGCGCGCTCGAAGAGCGCGTTGCCGATGCCCTGGCCGCGCGCATGGGGAAGCACCGAGACTCCCAGCTCCGCCGCACCATTTGCGCCCTTGCCGAACGCGACATGCACCACGCCGAGCACGGTGAGGTCCTCCGCGGTGATGGCGAAGACCTCATCGCGCTCGAAGTCGATGCGCGCGACATAATCGCGCACCAATTCATCCGAGATCGCGGCGCCGAAGCGCAGCCGGCGGTCCTGGGGGTCGAGTGCGAGGAAATGGATCACGAGGCCGGCGCGGACGGCGTTGTGGAGGCGGATGGGCAGTGCTGCGATCTTCATAGGTGTGTCCGAGATAAGCACGAACGATGCCGTGCGTTTGTTCAGACACTCGATTTCGGGTAAAATTCAGCTCGAATTCCAGGCGCGTAGCTCAGTTGGTTAGAGCACCACCTTGACATGGTGGGGGTCGTTGGTTCGAGTCCAATCGCGCCTACCACGCATGCATCGATGCCCCTCGGGACGACCTGAGGGGCATCGCCTTTTCCGGGACTACACTACGGCGTCGCCGATGGCAGGAGTGATGTTGGTTCAGGACACGAACGCGACGAAGACCGGAGCGGCCCGCCCGATCGCGGTGATCGAGGCCGGCGGCGAGGGGCTTGCGTTGGCGCAAATCGCGGCGCGCCACCCCGGCCACGACATCGTCGTCACGCTGCCCGGCGCCGAGCTGCCCTTCGCGTGGCGGGAGCGCCTGCGCAAGGCCGCGTATGCCGAGCCCACCATCGCCGCGGCCATTCCGCTGTGCGATGCCGTGCCGCTCTCCGCGCTGGTGGACGAGTCCTTGCGCACGAGCTCGCGCCCGGAAGCCGCGCGCATCGACCGCACCCCGTACGTCATGGGCAACCGCAGCTACTACGAGGTGCCGCGGCTGCATCCGGTGTGCGCCTTCTTGCGGCGCGATGCGCTCGACCTGGCGCTTCCCCACATTCCTCCCGGCGTGACGGACCCACAGCAGATCCTCGATGCGCTCGTGAAGCGCTGGGCCGCTTCGGGGTGGAGCAGCGTGATCTGCGACTACCTCTACGTCGGCTACCCGCACGCTCTGCCTGCCACGGCCTCGTTCGAGGAAGCAGCGTTCGCTCAGCACCACCCGCTCGGCGCGTTGCGCCGCGCCGTGAACGACGCGATCCGCGCCGGCCTGCCGCCGGTATCGGTACCCGGCCTCGACGCGCGCCCGGTCCAGCTCCATATCATGCATTTCTGGGGCGGCGGGCTCGACCGCTGGGTACGTGACTTCGGACGCGCCGACACGGCCGCGGCCAACCTGATCCTGGCCACTTACCGCATCGGCGAGACCGGGGGCCAGCGCATCGTGCTGTATTCCGATCCGGCGGCGATGCTGCCGATCCGCACGTGGGACATCGCGCGGCCCATCCGCTCGACGGTTTCCGCGAGCGTGGAGTACCGCCGCATCCTCGAGCAGGTGATCGGCGAGTTCGAGGTCGAGTCCATCGTCGTGTCGTCGCTCATCGGCCATTCGCTCGAAGCGCTCGCGATGCCGGTGCGCACGGTGGTCGTCTGCCACGACTTCTACCCGATCTGCCAGGCGATCAATCCGCAGTTCGGCAAGACGTGCGAGCGCTGCACCCTCGACGACCTGAGCCTGTGCGGGAAGACAAATCCGTTCAACACCATCTTCGTCGATCACACGAGCGAGGAATGGCATGCGATGCGCAGCCTCTTCGTCGAGCGCCTGCTCGAGCGGCGCATCGAGGTCGTGGTGCCCTCGCCGTCGGTCGCCGCGACGCTGCTCAGACTCGAGCCGCGCTTCCAGGGCCATCCCATCCGCGTGATTCCCCACGGCATCGACTTCGACACGGCGAAGCTGCCGGCGGCGCCGCGCAATGCCGGCGAGCCGTTGCGCCTGGTGGTGCTCGGGCGCCTGCCCGCACAGAAGGGCGCCGAGCTGTTGCGCGCGGCGTGTGAAGAGCTGCGCCCGCTGGCCGAGGTCACGCTCGTGGGATGCGGCAGGAATGGCATGAAGCTCGCCGAGGCGTGCGGATGGAAGGCGATCGAGGGCTACGAGCTGGCGGAGCTGCCCGCGCTGCTGCGCTCGATCGCTCCGCACGCCGGCCTGCTGGCCTCCGTCATCCCCGAGACCTTCAGCTATACGTTGAGCGAGCTCTGGTCGCTCGGCATCCCCCCTCTCGCCACATCGCTCGGCAGCTTCAACGACCGCATCGTCGAGGGCGAGACCGGATTCCTGTTCGCGCCCCACAAGGACGCGCTGGTGGCGCTGGTCCGGCGGCTGCACGCGCAGCCCGAGCTCCTCGAGGGCATCGCGCGCACTCTCGCCCACGGACCTGTGCATCGAAGCACGGCGGAAATGGTCAACGACTACCGCGCCCTGCTGCCGGCCCCGGCCCGGCCCATCGCGCGCTTCCGCGTCGGCGCGGGGCAACACACCGCCCTTACCGAGCCGTACCGCCACCTCTCGGAAGCCTATGCGCATCTCCAGGGGGCTTACGCCCAGAGCCTCGATGCCTACGGCCAGACCAAGGTCGCGTACGACCGCACGCGCGCCGACCTGGACCACATGCGCGGCGTCTGGCAGCGCTGGCTGCGCGAATTCGAGGCCTTGGGACTGAAGAAGCGCTGGTGGCTCGTGCCCCGGGCCCTGCGGCTGGTGCTGGACCTGCCGAGGCGAATGCGAACACACGAAGGAGATCCAGGCCGTGAGTGAGAAACACCGTTTCCAATGGGCGGAAGCGCTGTCGCCGCAGTTGCTGAAGTCGCCGTGGTGGATCGGGCACATCCCGTTCGCTTTCGAGCTCGTGGGGCGGCTGCGCCCGCGGGTGCTGGTCGAGCTCGGCACCTATAGCGGGTCGTCCTTCGCGGCCTTCTGCCAGGCCGCGGAAGCGTGCGGCGCGAACACGCGCTGCCATGGCATCGACCTGTGGGAAGGCGACATCCACATGGGCAAGTTCGACGAAGCGCTGTTCAACGAGATCCACGGATACGTCTCATCCCGGTATCCGTCGATCGCGAACCTCGTGCGCAAGAACTTCAATGCCGCCGTCGCCGATTTCGCCGACGGCTCGGTGGACCTGCTGCATATCGACGGGACGCACACCTACGACGCGGTCGCCAACGACTTCAACACCTGGTTGCCGAAGATGTCCGAGCGCGGCGTGGTGCTGTTCCACGATGTGAACGTGAACATCGAAAACACCGGACCCGCCTCGGCCAGGTTCGGCGTGCGCAGGTTCTTCGACGGCGTGAAGCACCGCTACCCGCACTTCGAGTTCGCCCATTGCTGGGGCCTGGGCGTCCTGGTGACGGGCGCGAAGGCGCCCGCGGAAGTGATGGAGCTGGTCGAGCTCTCGCGCTCACCCGATTTCGCGGAATACTTTGAGCGCAAGGGCGAGCTGGTCTCGAAGCGCTTCGCGGACCTCGACGTGCCGTTGCCGGTCCACGCCGCGTACGGCACGCCGCCCATCTGGCGCCGCGCGGTGAACAAGGCCCATCGGGGCTTGCGAAAGCTCAGGGACATCGTGCGGCCATGAATCGCGAAGACATCGTCAAGCTGGTCGCGATGTACTTCCCGCAGCTCCACCCGATCCCGGAGAACGACGCGTGGTGGGGCAAGGGGTTCACCGACTGGGTCAACGTGCGCAAGGCGCAGCCGCAGTTCCGCGGCCACTACCAGCCGCGCGTGCCGCTCGGCCGGCGCTACTACGACCAATCCCAGAAGGCGACGCTCGAATGGCAGATCGCCATTGCCAGGCAACACGGCGTGCACGGCTTCTGCCACTACCACTACTGGTTCGACGGCAAGCAGCTCCTCGAGCGGCCGACCAACATCATGCTCGAGTCGAAGGAGCTGGATTTCCCGTTCTGCCTGGCGTGGGCGAACGAGACCTGGTCGCGGCGCTGGGACGGGCGCGACCACCACATCCTCCAGGAGCAGACCCACCACCCCGATCCGGAGATCTGGCGGCGCCACTTCGACTATCTGTTCCGGGCGTGGAGCGACGAGCGCTCGATCAAGGTCGACGGCAAGCCCGTGTTCCTGATCTACCGCGCGCACCGAATCCGGCAGATGGGCGCGATGTTCGACTTCTGGCGCGAGGAGGCGCAGCGCCGGGGCCTGCCGGGGCTCTACCTGGTGTCGATGAAGCTGTACGAGTTCCCCGTGCCCGAGGTGCTGAAGCATTTCGACGCGACCATGCAGTTCCAGCCGTTCGAGGCGATCTACTCGCCGGACTTCGCCGCGCCCGCCATGGGGACCAGCAAGGCGCTGGCCCTGGCGCGGATGCTGCCGGAAAGGGTGCAGGACATCCTGCGCACCATCCGCTATCGCTTCTTCTCCGGCCTCACGTTCTACGACTACGACCTGGTCTGGCAGCAGATCCTCAAGGTCGAGCGCGAGGCGGGAATCCCGTGCTTTCCCGGCGCCTTCGTGGACTGGGACAATACCGCGCGCTATGTGAAGCGCGCCCGCATCTTCAGGGGCGCCTCGCCCGAGCGCTTCTCCTACTGGTTCCGCCGACTGGTGCAGTCCACGGCCCGGCGTCCCGAGCCCGAGCGGCTGATCTTCCTCAACGCGTGGAACGAGTGGGCGGAAGGCACGTACCTGGAGCCCGACGAGCGCTACGGCCAGGCATATCTCGAGGCCGTGCGCGACGCGCTGGTGCAGCCCGCGGACGCCGACCGCATGGCCGCCGACTAGCGGCGACCTACGTGCTGCTCTTCCTAGGGGCCAAGGGGTCTGTCCCCTAACGCTACTCGGTCGCGGGTTCCGTGCCGTGGGCCCGCGCCGTGCGGATGTGCAGGTCGCGCAGCGTGACCAGCTCCAGTTGTGTCGGCATCGCCGTCACGGCGAGGGCAGCGGCAACCTTGAGGTCCCACCCGGTCGCCGCCCGCGCTTGCTCGCCCGTGACACCCGGATGCGTGGCCACCAGCGTGAGTTCCTTCGTGGACGGGTCCGGCATGAGGACGCCCAGGTCCGTGATGATGGCGGTGGGTCCGGCGCCGCGCGCGCCCGAGGCCGCGCGCGATTCCCCGCCATCGAGATGGCCAACGGAGGTGAGGAAATCGAGCTTTCCGACAAATGTGCGCGGGTTCTGCTTCAAGATGATCCACGTCTGCTTCGCGTTGGATGCGATCTCGGGCGCGCCACCCGCGCCCGGCAGGCGCACCTTGGGCTTCTGGTAGTCCGGGCCGATCACCGTCGTGTTGATGTTGCCGAAGCGGTCGATCTGCGCGGCGCCGAGGAATCCCACGTCCACGCGCCCGCCCTGCAGCCAGTAGCGGAAGATCTCGGGCACGGAAACCACCGTGTCGGCGTAATCGGCGAGTTCCCCGTCGCCGATGGACAGCGGCAGGATGTCCGGCTTGGCGCCGATGGTCCCGGATTCATAGATCAGCACGACGTCGGGCGCGTGCGTGAGGCGCGCGAGGTTCGCCGCGGCCGAGGGCAGCCCGATGCCCACGAAGCACACGGTGCCGTTCTTCAACCGCCGCGACGCCTCGATCGTCATGATCTCCGCCGGGGTGTATCCGGGATTGCTCATCGGATGCCCGCGTAGGAGAGGAACTGCGCGTGGTTCGGAGTCCCCAGCACGTGCGCTTTCATCCACTCCACGAACCTCGCGCGGTCACGCGAGATCGCGTCCCATTCCTTGCAGAAGGCGTTGTCGCGATCGTAATAGCCGTGCGCATAGCTCGGGTGCGCACCCATGGGGACCTCGCACACCGCGGCGATCGTCCAGTGTGGCAACACGCAGGAGTTCATCGGCGCCTCGAGGTGGTCGACGATTTCCTCGACGGTCACGATGGCCACCTTGGCGGCGAGCACCGCTTCCTTCTGCACGCCGATGATTCCGTGCACGAACACGTTGCCCTTCCGGTCGGCTCGCTGCGCGTGGATGATCGTGACGTCGGGGTTGATCGCCGGTGTCGCGGCAAGCTCCTCACCGGTAAACGGACAGGTGATCGCACGGATGCTCGTGTTGTGCTTCGGCAGATCGGAGCCGATGTAGCCGCGCAGCACGGAGAAAGGCAATCCCGAGGCCCCGGCCTGGTAGCGGCCGGCCATGTCGGCGTGGCTGTGCTCCTGGATGGCGATCGGATTGGGCCAGGCGTTCTCGATTGCGTCGCGGAACCGGTGCAGCGAGCCCACCCCGGGATTTCCGCCCCACGAGAACTCGAGCCGCGCCGCGCACCCCATGCCGATCATCTGGTCGTACACGATGTCCGGCGTCATGCGGATCAGCGTCAGGTCCTTGCGGCGCTGGCGGATGATCTCGTGGCCCGCGGCCGTGGGGATGAGGTGGGTGAAGCCTTCGAGGGCCAGGCTCTGGCCGTCCTTCACGTGGCGCGCGACCGCTTCCGACAGGGACATGATCCTGTTCATCGCAGAGGCCGCCCCCGGCTTTCCGTCATATGGACCGCCGTTCCAAGGGCCGCGGCGATGTTAGACTGATCGGCGCAAGAAAGCGTTTGGCGCGCTCGAGAGGGGATTGCATGGCGACCAGCGACAAGGTCGAACGGGTCACTTCCGGCCGACGCGCGTTCCTCAAGAACGCCGCCGCCGGCCTCGGCGCATCCGCGCTTCCGGCGGCCGCCGCCGCCGCGGAGCCCGGGCCTGACAAGAACGGCGCGAAGGAGCGCCCGCACCCCGGCGACATCGTAATCGAGCGTCCCGGCTCGGACTTCATGGTGGATGTGATCAAGTCCCTCGACCTCGAGTTCGTGACGACCAATCCGGGCTCGAGCTTGCGCAGCCTGCACGAATCGATCGTCAATTATGGCGGCAACCGCCACCTTCCCGCAGCCGACATAGAGATCTCGAGGAGAAGTCGATGAAGCGATCATTTCGGGTTTCGGCGGCCCAGTTGTTGCTTGCCGCAACCGTCATCCCGGGCGCGTCGATGGCGCAGCCCGCCTATCCGGTGCAGAACGTGACGCTCGTCACGCACTCGAGCCCGGGCGGCGGCAGCGACGTGTTCCTGCGTACACTGATCAGGTACCTGCAGCCCAAGATGGGCGTGAACTTCGTGGTCGAGAATGTGAGCGGCGGAAGCGGCGCGCGCGCGGTCTCGAAGGTCGCGCAGGCGAGCGCCGACGGCTCGGTGCTCTACGCCACTACGCCAACGTACATCCAGACCACACTCCTCAGCAAGCCTTCGCACGGCTACGACAGCCTCATGCCGGTGGTGAACGTCTTCTACGACCCCGAGGTGATCTATACGCGCGCGCAGTCGCCCTACAGGAGCCTCGCGGAGGCGATCGCCGAGGCGAAGAAGTCGGGCAAGGCGAAGTGGGGCGCCGCCAACCCCGCGTCGCTCGAGCGCATCGCCTTGGAGCGCCTGAACCGCATGACGCAGGCGAAGGCGGCGATCGTGCCGCACGAAGGTGGGCGCGACATGATGCTCAACGTCCTGAACGGGACCTACGACTTCGGCATCGGCGAGATCCAGGAGCTGCGCGCGCAGCTCGACTCGGGCCAGTTGCGGCTGCTCGCGGTGCTCACCGACAGGCGCCTGCCCGATTTCCCCGACCTGCCGACGGCGAAGGAGCAGGGAATCGATCTCGTCGTCATCAAGTTCCGCGGCCTCGCCGGGCCGAAGAACCTGCCGCCCGCGGTGCTCAAGGCGTGGAACGACGGCATTCGCGCAGTGCTCGCCGATCCCGCGTATCAAAAGGAGTACGCGCGGGAGAGCTTGATCCCCGCGCCCATGGCGGCCGACGAGGCCGGGAAGTTCACGGCGTCGTTCGCCAGCGAGGTGAGCGCGTCGCTCAAGGAACTCGGCATCGTGAAGTAACGCGCTCGCCCGCCCATGCTCGCCCGCGACCTCGTCTGCGCAAGCCTCGGGTGGGCGCTCGCCGCCGCGCTCTGGGTGGGCGCATCGCGCCTGCAGCGCAGCCTGCTGTCGGACGAGTTCGGCGCCGACGGCGTGCCGCGCGGGCTGGCGATCCTGCTCGCCATCGTCTCCACGCTGATCGCGCTGCGCACGTTGTGGGCGCACGCCCGAGCCGTTGCGCCCGTCGTAGCCGGACCTTCCGTGCCGCTGCGCGCGCACGCGCGGGCGTTCGGGCTGATCGCCCTGGGCGTCGGTTACGTGGTCGCCGCGCCCGTGCTCGGCTATCCCGTCGCCGCGGCGCTGCTGATCTTCGCCACTGCGCTCTACTACGGCGCGCGCACCGGCGCGACGCTCGTCGCCGTGTCGGCCGGTGG
>JBKJYC010000268.1:0-3642 GCA_046715885.1 Usitatibacter sp. | reverse complement strand
TTCAAGCGCCGGCCGCAGAGACAACCGCCGCCTCCCGCATCAGCCGCTTCATCTACCGCACCGCCTCGCGCAATCCGACGAACAAGGCCCTGGCAACGATCGCATGCCCGATGTGCAGCTCGCGCACGCCGGGCAGCGCCGCGACCGGCTGCACGTTGAAGTAGTTGAGCGCGTGGCCGGCGTTGAAGCGCATCCCGGCGGCGCGGATCGCCTCGCCGGCGCGGCGGATCTTCTCCAGCTCGGCCACCACCACGGGACCTTCGGCGTCGCGGCCGCGCGAGTGGAAGGCGTGTCCATACGGGCCGGTGTGGATCTCGCAGACGCGCGCCCCGACGCGCTGCGCCGCCTCCACCTGCTTCAGGTCCGCGTCGATGAAGACGCTCACGACGATTCCGGCATCCACCAGCTTGGCCACCTGCGCCCTGATCTGCGCCTCCCGCGCGAGGATATCCAGCCCGCCCTCGGTGGTCACCTCCTCGCGGCCTTCGGGCACCAGCATCGCCATCTCCGGGCGGATGCGCGTGGCGATGCCCACCATCTCGTCGGTGGCGGCCATCTCGAGGTTGAGCTTGATGTGCGTGAGCTCGCGCAGCCGGCGCACGTCCTCGTCCTGGATGTGGCGCCGGTCCTCGCGCAAGTGCACGGTGATGCCGTCGGCCCCGCCCAGGTGCGCCTCGACCGCGGCCCACACGGGGTCGGGTTCGTGCGAGCGGCGTGCCTGGCGGATGGTGGCCACGTGATCGATGTTCACGCCCAGCTCGATCATGCGTCGCCGCCTTCCAGCCTCTGCAGGTCCCGCGCGAGGTTTCGCGTCGCGAGCTCCGCGCCGTTCAACACGTGGTGGATGATGAGGCGCATGAGCTGCTTTGCCTGGGTCGCGGTGACGGGATCGGAGAGCTCGCCGCGCTCCAGGTGCTGGAGCGTGAGGCCGCGCAATTTTACCGCATTCGCCCTCGGTTCCTGCCCCTCGAAGGCGGGAATGGCACCCCTTTCCACGACGTAGAGATACTCGCGCTCCGCGACGATGGGAGCGTTGGTGTCCGCCTCACGCGCCAGCTCGAGGGCGAAACCGAGCTCGCGCAGCAGCTTGACCTCGAAGCGGCGCAACACCGGCTCGACGACGTCGGCGGCGGGCTTGGCGCGCCCGCGAGAGAGAGCGCGCAACGCCGAAATGGCCTCGTGGTATGCCGCGAACAGACCTTCGTGCGGGTCATCGCGGTGGGTGAGCTTGAGCAGGAGCTCGTTGAGGTAGAAGGCGGCCAGGAGCGCGGCGCCGGCCAGCGGCAGCGCGGGTCCGTCGGGCTCCGCCGTCTTGAGCGTTTTCAGCTCCCCGCGGCCGAACCAGGTGAGCGAGAGGGGCTGGAAGGGCACCAGCAGGCTGCGCGACGCCGACTTGGGGCGGCGCGCCCCCTTGGCCACGAGGCCGAACCTGCCGTGCCGCTCGGCCCACACCTGCAGGATCAGGCTCGTTTCCCGATACGGATAGGTGTGCAGCACGTACCCTCGATCCGGGCCTGCGTTACTCATACCCTAGCTGGCGCAGCATCGCCTCGCTGTCGGTCCAGCCGCCCTTCACGCGCACCCACAGCTCCAGGTGCACCTTGCCGCCGAAGAGCGCTTCCATCGCATGGCGCGCCTCGGTGCCGATGCGTTTCAACGCCAGGCCCTTCTCCCCGATCACGATCGCCTTGTGGCTGTCGCGGTCCACGAAGATGGTCGCCGCAATGCGCCGCAGCTCGCCTTCCTGCGCGAACTGCTCGATCACCACCGCAGTGGAATACGGCAGCTCGTCGCCGACCAGCCGGAAGATGCGCTCGCGCACCAGCTCCGCGGCGAGGAAGCGCTCGGAGCGGTCGGTGACGTCCCCGGCGTCGTAGACCGGCGGCGCCTCGGGCAGGAGCTTGCGGATCTCCCCCAGCAGCGCCTTCAGCTGAGTGCCCTTCTCGGCGCTCACCGGCACCAGGGCGGCGAAGTCGCGGCGCGCGGCCCAGTCCGTGAGCACCCTGGCGAACTTCGCCTTGTCCTTGATGCGATCGACCTTGTTCAACGCGAGGATGACGGGCACGCCCTTGGGCAGCAGCGCCAGCACCGGGTCGTCGCGCTCGTCGGGTGCCCACGCCTCGACCACGAGCACGATCGCGTCGACCTCGGCCAGCACCTGCTGCACGGTGCGGTTCATGACGCGGTTGAGCGCGTTGGCGTGCCGCGTCTGGAAGCCCGGCGTGTCGACGAAGACGAACTGCGTCGTCGCATCCGTGAGCAACCCGTGGATGCGATGGCGCGTGGTCTGCGCCTTGCGCGACGTGATCGCTACGTGCGCGCCCACGAGCTTGTTGGTCAGCGTCGACTTGCCGACGTTGGGACGACCCACGATCGCCACGGTGCCGGTGCGAAACGCCTCGCTCACGGCTTCCTCTTCGCGCGTGCCGCGTCGATCTGCGCCAGCGCCTGCGCGGCGGCATCCTGCTCCGCGGCCCTGCGGCTGGCACCGCCGCCGCGCACCGCGATGCCGAGCTCGTCCACGCGGCACTCGACGTTGAAGGTCTGCTCGTGCGCCTCGCCCTCCACCGCCGTCACGGCATAGCGCGGCAGCGGCAGCTTGCGGCCCTGGAGCTCCTCCTGGAGCGCGGTCTTGGCATCCTTGTGCACGGGCTGGCGCCCGGCATCGTCGAGCGCCCCGGCGAGCAGGCCCTCGACCACATTGCGCACGGCCTCGAAGCCCGCGTCGAGGTACACCGCGCCCAGCAGCGCTTCGAGCGCGTCGGCGAGGATGGAGGGCCGGCGAAAGCCGCCGCTCTTCAGCTCGCCTTCGCCGAGGCGCATCAGGTCGCCCAGGCCCAGGCGCTGCGCCGCCTCGAAGAGCGAAGCCTGCTTCACCAGCTGCGCGCGCAGGCGCGAAAGGTCGCCCTCCGGATGCTGCGGGAAGCGCTCGTAGAGGATGGTGGCGACCGCGCAGTTGAGCAGGCTGTCGCCGAGGAATTCCAGGCGCTCGTTGTGCGGCGCGCCGAAGCTGCGGTGGGTGAGCGCCCTGGCGGCGTGGGCGGGATCCGCGAAGCGGTGTCCGAGGCCGGCCTCGAGGCGCGAGAGGCCCTCGGGCCCGAGCGCTCCGGCAGCGTCTACTTTGCGGTGGTCGCGGTGAAGTCGAGGCACGCGGCGAAGTTGTAGATCATCGGCACCTTCACGGACCACGTCGCCGTGACGACCGCGTCGCCGCCTTCCTTGGTGATCTCGAGGTCGTCGCCCTTGACCTCCTTCACGCCCTCGATGGTGTTCTTGCGATCGAAGGCGAGACGGATGTCGCGCACGGTGCCCTTGGTGTCCCCCTGGGCCTCCATGGAGGCCAGCATCTTCTGCACGGAGTAGTACTCGATGTAGCTGGGCAGCAGCTTCGCGGCGAAAAGGCCGACGAATGCGAGCGCGACCATGCCCATGATCGCGCCCAGCAGAGTGATCCCGCGTTGCTTCCTCATGAATCCTCCCCAGGACTCCATCAGTCGATGCCGTTGCCGATGCGCTTCAGGTCGCCGAAGTTCATCCACACGAGGAAGGCGCGTCCCTTGATGTGGTCGTCGGGCACGAAGCCCCAGTAACGGCTGTCGCTGCTCTGGTCGCGGTTGTCGCCCATCATGAAGTAGTGCCCGG